>JBNMOZ010000067.1:0-15024 GCA_051276005.1 Bradymonadia bacterium
GCTGATCTCCGACGCGGCGCTGGACGGGATGGTCGCCGCAGATGCCCGAACCGTGGCCGACATGGCGCTCGTGGATGGCGGCCTGGCGGACGCGACGCTGGACGCTGCGCTGGTCGAGTCGGGCTGGTCGGACGCGCCGGCGGTGGGCACCGGCGCCATCCAAGAGATCGCCGTCGTCGCCCTCAACGGCGCCATTTATGTGATCGGCGGCTTCGACGCCCAGGCCCGCGTGCTCAACCGCGTCAGCCGCTTCGACCCCGCGACGGGCGAGTGGTCCGCCGTCGCCGACCTGCCCGCGCGCATGCATCACGCCAACGCGGCGGTGGTCGATGGGCGCATCTGGGTGCTCGGGTTCTTGGGCGGCATCGACTTCGGATCTGATCCTCGAGGCTATCTCTACGACCCGGCCGACGACACCTGGACGCCCGGCCCCAGCCTGCCAGAGGGCTTTGGGCGCGGCGCGGCTGGCACCGTGGCCATTGGCTCGACGATCTACATCGTGGGTGGGTTCTCGAGCCGCGCGGTCTATCCCTTCGTGCACGCCTACGACACTGCCGCCCAGACGTGGACGCGGCTGCCCGACCTGCCGACCGAGCGCGATCACATGGCCATCGGCGCCATCGACGGCAAGATCGTCGTCGCGGGTGGGCGCGCGGGCGCCATCGGCAGCCACGTCGATCGGGTCGACATCTTCGATCCGGCCGTCGGCGAATGGACGACCGGCGCCGCCATGCCCACCTCGCGGGGCGGGGGCGCAGCGGCGGTGGTGGGCGGCGAGCTGTTCGTCATTGGCGGCGAAGGCAACCGCGGCGCCGAATCGGGCGTGTTTGCCGAGGTCGAAGCCTACGATCTGGCGGCCGACAGCTGGCGCAGCCTCGACCCGATGCCCAACCCCCGTCACGGCATGTGGGCCGCGAGCGTGGACGGCCGCATCTACATCCCCGGCGGCGCTGACACTCAAGCCTTCGGCGCCGTGGACACTCACGAAATTCTCACGCCTTGAGCCAGGACGACATGACCGACACCGCCCCGTCAGATCTCCCAGGCCTGCTCGCGGGTCGCCGCGGGCTCATCTTCGGCATCGCCAACCATCGATCGCTGGCCTGGGCCATCGCGCAAGCGGCCGTCAAGCATGGCGCCCAGGTGGGGCTGAACTACCACGACCCGCGCCTGCTGCGACGGGTCGAGCCGCTGGCGCAGCAGATTAACGCGCCGCTGCTGCAGCTCTGTGATGTGCAGGATGAATCGGCGCTGGACGCGTTCTTCGCCAAGGCCGCCGAGGTCTTCGAGGGCCGCATCGACTTCGTGGTGCACAGCCTGGCGTTCGCCGATCGCGACGAGCTGCTGGGGCGCTTCAAAGACACCAGCCGCGCGGGGTTCACCCTTGCCCATGAGGTCAGCACGTACAGCCTGACCGCCATCGCTCAACGGGCCGCGCCGCTGATGACCGAGGGCGGCAGCATCGTGACGATGACCTACTACGGCGCCGAGAAGGTCGTGCCCAACTACAACATCATGGGGGTGGCCAAGGCCGCGCTCGAGGCCTCGGTGCGCTACCTGGCGGCCGACTTGGGGCCCGATGGCGTTCGGGTCAACGCGGTGAGCGCGGGGCCGATCAAGACCCTGGCGGCGGCGGGCATCCCGGGCTTCCGCGACATGCTCAAGCAGACCGCCGCGAAGGTGCCGCTGCGGCGTAACGTGGTCGCCGAAGAGGTGGCCGACAGCGTCGTCTTCTTGCTGTCAGACTTGAGCCGCGCGGTGACCGGCGAGGTGCTGCACGTCGACGGGGGCTATCACATCCTCGGCGTCTGAGGGCCGCAGAACGGCGCTGCGCTGCGACTTGACGCTGCGCTGCGACTTGACGCTGCGCTGCGACTTGACGCTGCGCTGCGACTTGACGCTGCTACTTGATGCTGAGCCGGAGCCGAATCTTGGCGAGCTTGGCCTTGCCGATGCCCTTGACCTCGGTCAGCTCGTCGACGCTCTTAAAGCCCGTCTTCTGATCGCGCAACGCGATGATGGCGGCGGCGGTCTTCTGGCCGATGCCCTTGATGGTGCTCAACTCGGCGACGGTGGCCGTGTTCAGGTTGATCTGGGCACCAGGGACCGCAGCGGCCCCCTTGATGGCGGCTGCCGGCACGATCGCGCTGGCCTTCGAGCTGCAATCGGTGGTGATGCGCACCGCCCATTTGGCGACGCTCTTCTTGCCCACGCCCTTCACGCGAACGAGCGCGCCGATGTTGGCGAAGGGCCCGTTCGTGCTGCGATCAGCGATGATCTTGGCCGCCTTCTTCTGGCCAATGCCCTTGAGGCTGATCAGCACGGCAGCGTCGGCCGTGTTCACGTCGATGCGGCCATCGGGGCAGGTGCCCGCGGGCACCGCGCCGGCGACGCCCGTCAAGAAGAGAGCACAGAGAAGTATGAGTCCGTAGCGCATGCGGGTTTCCTTGTTCGATGGGCTCCTGGTACGCCAGCAAGATACCCGCTCTGACGGGCCCACGCGACGGTTGTGTTCGGCGCCGCGAAAGTCGCGTGTGGCGGGCGTGTCACAGGGGTCATCATCCCCCACTATGCTGTCAGATGCTGAGAAACCGAGGCGGAGCGGTCGGCATTTGAATTGCTAGTCTTCAGTGGCACGCAGCCTCGATCGTCGCTGCGCATATGGATGGCCATGATGACGGAGGGCGAGATGCTACGAGTTCTGGGGCTGGCGATGATGGCGATTCTGGCAGGCTGCGCGGGTGGTGATCCCGACGGCGCCGAGCCGCCGCGAGCGCATGAGACGCCCGAGGACTTGCTGGTCACCAAGGCCCGCGCGCCGGGCGTGCCCAGCACCTATAGCCGCGCGCACATCATGGACGACGCCTTCTTCACGGGCTCAAACGCGGTGACCGTCGCCCAGGTGCAATCGTTCTTCGAGCGCAACCCCTACAACCGCCGCAGCTTCTTCGCGGACGAGACGATCAACGGCAAGAGCGCGGCGGCCTTCATCGTCGCGGCCGCCCAGGCAAAGGGCATCAACCCCATCGTGATCCTCAGCCGGATGCAGGCCGAGAAGAGCCTGATCTTCAAGACCGAGCGCCCCAGCGGCAACGCCTGGGACTACGCGTTCGGCTGCGGCTGCCACGACAATCGCCCGTGCAACCCGGTCTTCAAGGGCTTCGATAAGCAGCTGCAATGCGCGGTCGACACGCTGCGGCGCCACTATGACGGCTCGGTGAGCGGCGATGGCTTGTGGGTCAAGGGCGTGGCCAAGCGCACCCTCGATCCCATCAGCGTCACCCCGCGCAATCACTGCACCGCGTCGTTCTACGCCTACACGCCCTGGGTCCAAGAGGGCGCCAGCGGCTCGTGGCTGACCTGGAACATCACGCTCAAGTACGCCCAGCACTTCGTGCGTCTCGGCGCCGAGTTGCCGTCGGGCGATGGTGACAGCGCGGGCGACGACGCGGGCGACGACAGCCCCGGCAACGCGAACCCGATCAAGTGGGTGGGCGATGCCTGCGGCGCCGACGCGGAGTGCAACTTCGGCGGCGGCGAGTCGGGCGTGTGTCTTCAGGGCCTGTGCACCCTCAGCTGTGAAGGGTACTGTCCCGATCGCCGCGGTCAGGGCGCGACCTTCTGCGTCGAGGGTGCGTTGCTCGGCGAAGCGGCCGGCGTGGGCCTGTGCGTGCAGCAGGCGACCGGCGACAACCAGCAATGCGGTAGCTTCCGCGGCACCCAGGCGCAGTCGGCGAGCCGATTCCTTGGCAGCAGCCGGGCCGGCGCCCGTGACGCGATGGTCTGCCTGCCGCAAGAGCGCGGCGCGCCCGCGCCTGAGCCTGAGGCGCCCCCCGAGCCCGCGGGTGAGCCTGAAGCGCCTGTCGAGCCTGAGCCCGCGGGTGAGCCCGAGCCGCCCCGCGCCATCCCCATCGACGAGGGCTGCGGCGATCTGACCTTCGCCGGCGAATGTGAAGGCACGGTCGTGTGGTGGTGTGACGCGGGCGTGGTGCAGGGCTACGATTGCGGCACCGAAGGTCTGACCTGCGGCTGGATCGATCGCGAGACCGGCTACTGGTGCGAGTAGTCGTCTGATCATGGGCGCCTCGATCGACCGAGAGGCTGCCACGCGCGAGGAGACCCAGCCGGGCGATCGCCCCCACGCTCTCAAGGAGATCTGATGCTTGATCACCTCGCAGCCGCCGAGGCGGCGCTGCCTGATCTCATCGCGGACGCCCAGGGCTGGGGCAGCCTGAACATCGACTATCACCCGCCCCGCGTGGAGCGGCTGTATCGCGACTTTGGCGACGTGCGCATCAACCTGCATCGGGCATGGCCCTGCGATCCGTCCGAGGCGCTGATTCATCCGCACCCCTGGCCCAGCGCCATGCGGCTGCTGCGCGGGCGGTATCGCATGTGGATCGGGTATGGCGCGGGGCTGCAGACGCCGCCGCTGGCGGGGCTGGTCGAGTTGGCCGCGGGGTCGACGTATTCGATGGTCGACAAGGACCAATGGCATGCGGTGGTGCCGCTGGGGGCGCCGACGCTGTCGATCATGGTGACCAGCGCGCCCTGGCATCGCCCCGCGCCGGTGTCGCCCGCCCGCAGGCTTGAGCCGCTGGCGCCGATGGTGGTCTGTGAATTATTGAGGGTGTTCGGGGCGGAGTACCCGAAAGTCTGAGGCTGGCGAGGGCGCTCGGGTTGAGACCGGGCCGGTCAGGCGCCCTGGTGGGTCGCGATGGCGGTCAGCGCGGGGGCATCGGTGCGGCGCGTACGCAGGTTGGCGGCTTCAAGCACCCCAACCGGGCGTCCGTTCGAGTCGACGACCGACAGCGCATGCACGCGGTTGTTGCGCAGCAGCCGCAGCGCCCGCATCAGCCCCGTGCGTGGGCCAACGGTGGGTGGCCGTTCCATTAGCTCATCGACGGATTTCACGTCGAGCTCGCGGGGTATGCCACCGAAGCGACCCTCATGATCGGCCAGAGAGAGGACGCCAACCGCGATGCCGTCCGCGTTGACGACCGGCAGGTGCGGCAGCTCCCAATGGGCCATCCAGCGCAGGGTCTGGCCCGCGGGCTCATGGGTGCGGGCGGCGTGAGCGACGGGGGTCATTGCGGGCTGGACGGTCATAGTCTGTCTCCAAGAAGCGCTGCGAAGATAAGGACAACACGGTCCACGCTGAGTTCTGATCTTCGGAGCGGGTCAGGTTACTGCACACTTAGCCCTACGCAATTGGTGGGCCAATGGGTCCATGGAGACTGAAAAGAGACGATTTAGGTGGGCGGGGGTGGCGCGGATCCTCGCTAGGCGCCCTCGGTTCTACGAATGCGAGCAGGGGTGCGATTGAGAAGAGGGGGCGCTGAAGCGGCCCAGGTGAGGCAGGCTGCCTGCGGCATTTTGGCTGCCGACTCAAGGATGCCGAGGTCGCGCACCCGATCGGCGAGGGCTTCGCAGAGCCCGCTCGCCGGTGCCGTCGAGACGCACGCAGGGCGCGATTGTGGCGGTATGTTCACGCAGGGTGTGCGGCTGAAGCCGCGATCGGCACCGCCCCGGGCTGTCCGAGGCCGGGCTGTCCGAGGCCGGGCTGTCCGAGGCCGGGCTGTCCGAGGCCGGGCTGTCCGAGGCCTGGCTGTCAGAAGATGGATTCCAGCTCGGCGGGCCGCGGGGTGCCCTTACGCAGCGCTTGGACGCCAACGACCGTGGGCAGCGCCAGCGCGACGACCGAGGTCAGTACGCTGATCCACACGCCGCCGCCGCGCATGCCGCTCAGGGCAGGCAGCTTCTCGATGAGCATGACGGACTCGATGAGGCCGTAGCCCGCGCTGCCGACCGCGGCGACGATGTAGACGCAGACGGCGAGCTTGCGTCGCGACGACATGGCGATGCATTCGCCGCCCGCCCACAGCGTGATGACGACGAAGCCCAGGCTCAGCCAGAGCGGCGCCGCGACGTTCATGCCCATGCCGGCAGATCCGCTGAGGGGGGAGACCGCGGCCGCGCCACTCAGCCCGGCCATCGCGCACAGGACGACGCCCAGCGTGACCACGCCATTGTCGCGGCTGGCGCTGATGGTTGGGTCCTGATCGTCGAGATCGGGGCGCAACTCGACGCTGCCGACGTTGCGGATGATCGACGGCCACAGCATCGACAGCGCGCCCACCGGGATCACCATCACGAGGGCGATGATGCCGTTTTCCAGGCCGCTGACGAGCGTCAGCAAGCACAGCAGGATCGTGGTGACGATGCTGGCGGTGAAATACCGACTGGCGTCGGCTTGGAACCGAGCCGGGGTGAAGCGGCGCAACCCGCGAATGCCGGCGAGGGCCTGTAGGGTTGAGCGGCCCAGGAGCACCAAGCCCAGCGCGATGGCGATGATGCCGAAGATGCCGGCGCGCGCCAAGAAGGGGACCGCGATGATGCACCACAGGGTGATGACGATGGATCCCACCACGCCAGCGACGGCCATCAGGGATGCCGCGCCGATGAGGCCGCCATCTTCGGGGAAGATGCGCCGGCGGGTGGTGCGCACCGCCTTGAGGACGCGGCGCGCCGACGGGCGCATCAAGAGCGACAGCGCGATCACCGGCCAGGCCGAGGTGAGCAAGAGCAGTGCGTTGATAACGGGCGCCAACGGACGGTTCGCGTCGACAAACAGCAGCGCGGCGACATGGACGACGACGAGGCCGAAGTAGACGCCGAGGGCTCGGGTCGCCTCGGGCGCGCTCTGCTGCAGTCGGTGGCCGGCCCGCCCGTGGGCCCAAGACCGCGCGATGCCCAGCATGAACGCCAAGCCGACCAGGGCCGAGGACCGAGTACTCACCGACCCGATCACCAGGAAGACGCTGGCCCAAAGACCAAACCCGCCGCCCACGCGCATCATCAGGCCCAGGGCAGACAGGCCCGCATCGGCGGGCAAGAGCGGGTTGTCATGCAGGCGCTTCATTTCGCCTCTGGCAGGGCGGTCCTCTTCGCCTTGGGCGCATACAGCGGGATCGTGAAGTCGCCGCTGGGGGTGGGCAGCACCAGCCGCACGGAGTAGGCCTTGGGATCTGCGGCGCCCTTGAGGGTATCGAGGATGCCCTTGTCCTTCATCTGCGCGAGCCCCTTGATGCCGGCCGCCAGCAGACCGCCGGCGGGCTTGACTTCGAAGTGCAGCGATTGGTGGGCGGTCGCACCGGGCGCGACCTCGAAGTGGGGCAGGGCGGTCGTGGCGAGCAGAGTGCTGGTTCCGCTCGTGGCTGTGTGGCGGGCCTCGACGCGGTTGTCACCGATGCGTACCAGGCGCGTGGTTGGGTTATGAATGCGCACATCCAGACGCAGGCTCAGCTTGGGGTTGAGCAGCGACGGCGTGTCGATGTCGAAGGTGTCGGGCACCATCGACCACTCGCACTTGAGCACCGGGCTGACGTGGTAGAGCGCTATGCCGGCCGTGCCGAAGAACAGGCCGTTGACCGCCAACAGGCCAAGCGTCACGATCCAACCAGCGATGCGCGGACCGGCGCCGACCGGCGTCACCTTCTCGGCCCGATCGAGCAGGGTGCCACCGACGATCGTACCCACGAGCACCGCGAGCACGATGGTGACCGTCTGTACCGCGGCGAGCAGGATGAAGCCGGTGCGCGGATCGACCTTGAACTTGATGACCAGCAGGCCGGTGACGACCGGCGGTGCGGCGAAGAGGGCCCCAAATGCGAGGCTGCGGATGGGTCGGCTGGCGAGCGCCCGCACGATGTCGGCATAGCGGATCGCGTGGCGGGCGAGGATCGGCGAGCCGAAGTCGATGGCGACCGTCATGGCGAGCACGAGGTTTGACAGCACGAGCGCGCCGATCCGGTAGGCAGGATCGGGCACCTGCCCGATGCGCAGCACCAGCAATGTCATCGCCGCATAGAACAGCAACAGCTTGACCTCTTCGAGGGCCTGCTCCCACAGCGGCGGTGGCTGGGCGGTGCGGGCCCCCGCGACGTTCGTGTCGCGTTCATAGCTGGCGCTCAGCCCCTCCTTGAACGGAAACGTCAGCATCGAGACGAGCACGACCGAGCCGGACACCAGCACGTTGATGAGCACCGCCTCATGCTGTGGGGCCAAGAACTTCGCGATCAGGGCGTCACCGACGAAGTGCAGGTCGGCCGGCAGGAAGAAGTCGATGACGGCCAAGCGCAGGCCGCCCTGGTGGGTCGTCAGCCAGGCCCCTACGCCCGCGAACACGGCGAGGATGGCCAGCGCATAGACGAAGACACGCAGCCAAGTGCGCCCCGAAGGGCTGAGGCTCAATGGCATAGGGGCTCCCGCATGGTCGATGGCTTGTGAATGAGCAGCCTGTAGTGCATTCGCTCAGGGACGCCAGTACGGGTGACTTTTTTGCGTTATTCACTCCACGTGGGACGACATGGGCTGGCCTGCCTGGGGACATGGAATGTGTAAGGTTTGGTTGGCATGTGTGGTGTTCAGCGCCAGCGTGGCATCGGCGGGCGTGCCCGATCAGGATGAAGATGGCGTGAGCGACGCGGCCGACACCTGCGTCAACGTGCCCAACCCGCCGCAGCGCGACGCCGACTTGGATGGCCGCGGCGATGTCTGCGACGACGACGACGACAATGACGGCCTCGATGACGTGGCCGACAACTGCCCGACGGTCGTCAACCCCGATCAGGCCAATAACGACGGCGACATCCCGGGTGACATTTGCGACGTCGACGATGACAACGATGGCATCGGGGACGACTTCGACAACTGCCCGTTCACCGGGCCGCCCGATCAGGCCGACAGCGATGGCGATACGATCGGCGACGTCTGCGACGACGACGACGACAACGACGACAACGACGACGGCCTGCTCGACGCCGAAGACAACTGCCCGGCCGTCGCGAACATCGACCAGGCAGACCACGACACCGATGGCGTCGGCGACGACTGCGACGCGGACGCGGATGGCGACGGCATCGACAACGACGCTGAGGTGCCGGTCGGGCTCGATCCGCTCGACGCGGACAGCGACGACGATGGCGTTGAAGACGGCGCCGAAGGCCTGATGCAAGACAGCGATGGCGACGGTGACATCGACGCGTTGGATGTCGACAGCGACAACGACGGCATCCTTGATGGCACCGAAGTGGGCGTGCCCAACGCCGATCAGGCCGACACCGACAGCAACGCGGTGGGCGACTTGTGTGATGGCGACCGCGACGGCGATGGCATCATCGACGCCGACGACAACTGCCCGATCGATGCGAACCCCGACCAGCTTGATGAAGACAACAACGGCGTCGACGACATCTGCGACGGCGCCATCATGATCACCGGATCGGGCGCCGGCGAATGTGGCGTGGGCACGCCGGGCGACTCGAATGGCGCGGGCTGGGGCTGGCTCGCCCTGGGCTTTCTGGTGGGCTTGCGCCGCCGCCACTGAGTCACGGCGACCACTGAGTCACGGCGACCACTGAGTCACGGTGGCCACTGAGTCACGGTGGCCACTGAGTCACGGGCGCTGAGTCACGGGCGCTGACTCTCGGCGGCCAAATCTGCCATCCTCGCCGGGATGCTGCATCGGCTCTTCTTCGCAATCGGCACCCTGGCCGCTCTCACCGCGTTCGCCTTGATCGGGCGCAGCGGCGCCCAGCCACGCGAGCCGCTCACGCGGCAGCGCATCGCGGACCGCTTCCCAGATGCGCCCTTCGCCACGCTCATCGACGCGCCGCCGGTCGCCCTCAAGGGGGGCGGCAGCCTTGCGGTCAACGCGATGGTGTGTGGCGGGTGTCACCAGGCGCATTACGCCGACTGGCAGCAGTCAACCCACGCCCAAGCCCTGGCCGATCCACAGTTCATCGCCGAGCTGAGCAAGCCCTCAAGCCCGCGGTGGCTGTGCCTGAACTGTCATATTCCCCTGCAACAACAGCGCGAATATCGGGTGCAGCCCGACTCGATCGTGCGGGCCAACCGCTGGGACGTGCGCGACTTGCAGCGGGTCGCCAACCCCGACCACGATCCCGCGCTGACCCAGGAGGCGATCACCTGCGCGACCTGCCATGTGCGGCGTGACGCGGACGGGCAGGGCACGATCATCGGCAAGAGCGATGGCGCTGCGGCGCCCCACCGCGTGCGTAAGGATCCCGCCGCGCTGACCAACATCTGTGCGCGCTGCCACGATCCGGGGCCGGTGCAGTTGACGGGCACGTTCTTGTGTTGGTTCGAGACGCGGCGCGAGATCGCGAAGGGCAGCCGCACCGGCGCGCAATGTGCCGACTGTCATATGCCCGAGGTGACGCGGCCGGTGGTCGTTGGCGGGCCGCCGAAGACGGTTCGGGCGCATCATTGGCGGGGTGGAGGGCCGGGCAAGACCTACGGCGCGCCGCTGGGGCCGGTGGCGATCGAGGTGCGCGTCGAGCCGACCCAAGCGGCCCTGAAGATCACGCTGACCAACGCCCATGCCGCCCATCGCGCCCCCACCGCCGATCCCGAACGGCACTACCGGATCATCGTCGAGCAGGGCGGCAAGACGCGCGTGCATCGCATCGGGCAGCGCTGGGACTGGGGCGACGCGGCGGCGGGCCGGATCGCGCGGAAGATCTCGGACGAACGGCTGTATGCGGGCGAATCACGGGCCTTCGCGGTGCCCCGTCAGGGCGCCGCGGCGACGGTGCGCGTGGTGCATGTGCGGCTGAGCCCCGAGAACCTGTCGCATATGCAAAAGGCCAATCCAAACGAAGAGTTGCGCACACTCGCGCCGAAGGCTGCCGGCCAACTCCCGATGCTGCAGAGGCACTACCCGCTGTTTCGCACGGTGTATCGAGCGACGGTGTCGGGTGAGGTCGTGACAGTCGATCCTGATCCAGGCAAGCACGACGCAGCGGCCGCAAAGCTCTCGATCAGCGCGCTGCGCGATTTGCTCGGCGAAGGCGCAGAGTGATGAGCATCACGCTCAGCCAGACCCAACCTGAGGACGGCGTGCGGCCCGGGGCCTGAGTGCAGCCCTCGTCGTCATCGGCCAGCGCGCTCCAACCCGGCGCGGGCGCGCGAATCCGAAAGTCGTCTGGGCCCTCGTCTGGTGCGCCGCCATCCGCTTCGGGCTCGGGCGACTCGGGCTCAGGCGACTCGGGCTCAGGCGACTCAGGCTCCGGTGAATCGGGTTCGGGCGCGTCCGGCTCCGGTCGTGGATCAGGCTCGGGCTGGGCGTCGGGCTCGGGCTGAGGGCTGGGTTCGGGCTGCACGTCGGGCTCGGGCTGGGGCTCGGGCTCAGGCGCATCACACAGCCCCTCAGGGAAGCCGGCGATGGGCGCGCGATCGATGGCGCCGCGCGTCTGGGGCCCGATCTGCCCGTCCTCGCCGATAGGATCGTCTTCGCGGTTGAGGTTCCAGAGCCTTTGAAACGCGAGCACGCCCAGCGCAGTCAAATCGTCGCCGCCGATATAGGTGAGCAGCGCGCCGCTCTGCATGAAGCCGGCGTCGACCACCTCGTCGCGATCGAAGGGCCCGGGTATGCGCACCGCCAACCCAGTGTTATGCGGGCTGCGCGCGGTGCCTTCGGTGGACGGGCATCCGATATTGCTCGCCGCAGACGACAAGAAGCGTTGCGTGGCCACGTCGATGAACGCCGTGCCGACCTCCAGCGGACGATCCAACGCGCGGCTGGCGTCGAGCAGGCCTTGGTGGGCATCGGCGCCGAGCCACTCCAGCGGCGGCGGCGCGTTCGCGTCGGGGGTCAGGCAGCCCGCGCCAGCACAGTAGCGCAGCGCGACGAGCGATCCGGGTTGTTGGCAGAGCATCGCCGCGATGACCTGTTCGGCCAACCCACCTTGCAGCGGCCCGGGGATCTCACAGCCCCGCCACGCCGATTGGGCCACCGTGGGACCCCGCACCGGACCCGGCCCGACGGGCGACGGCCCGCCCTCACACAGACCCAGATCGAAGCCCTGGATGGGCGCCATGCTCAGCGCGTCGTAGGTCTCGCCGTCCAGCTCTGACGACGTGGGGATGGGCGTATCGGGGAAGTTGGTGTTCCACAACGCCTGGAACGCGAGCAGCGAGAGCGCACCCAATCCCACGTCGTCGGCGCGCTGATAGTCGAAGTGTACGCGGTCGTTCGGCAGGCGGTTCTCCCAGCCATGCCGCGCCATGATCGGCTCCCAATACCCCCGATCGTTCAGGTCGATGGCCAGACCGTTTTGGTGATTCGACAGCCCCGCCGGCGCCGCCACCGCGCAGTTGCGCTCGACGTCTTGCAGCCAGAACAGGTGCTGCAAGGCGACGTCGCGGTACGACCAACGGATGATCATCTGCCGATCGCCATCGTCGGCCGCGGCGAGCAGATCGTCCAGGCCGCGCGCGTCGACATAGGCCGGTCGACCCTCGCGCAGCAGACCGATGTCGGGCCCCAGCGGGATGCTACTCAGCGTGCCCGGCCGCAGGCAGTTGATCGCGTCGACGAGCTGCGCCGAGAGGCCATCGACGAGCTCAGCAGGCGTGTCGCAGGAGTCCATCGCGACCTCGTGCAGGGTCAATGGGCCTTGGTGCTCAGCGAGACCAGGTTCGGCAACCAACGGACTCGACGTGGGCTCGGGATCGGCGCAGCCCGCCGCGAGGGCGAGAAAGATAAGCAGAGAACGTCGCATGCCGGCAATCTAGCGCGTTCCCTGGGTCCGAAGGGAAGAGCTGGAGAGAACGATGACGCTCGCCGATCGCATGAAGGCGTATGAAGGGGTCGAGGCCAAGCGCCGCGCGTCCGCCGACGAGGTCGTGCTCATTCGTCTGGATGGCAAGGGCTTCTCCAAGTTCACCCGCAGCCTGAAGCGCCCGTTCGAGCCGGGCCTCTCGCAGCTGATGATCGACACGATGCGGTGCGTCGCCGCGAAGACCAACCCCATCGCGGCCTACACCCAGAGCGACGAGATCACGCTGGTGTGGCAGCCCGGGCGGGCCTATTGCGACGGCCGCATCCAGAAGATTTGCTCTGTCTTGGCGGGCATCGCGTCGGCGTACTTCAACCGCGAGCTCGACGCCCGGTTGCCGAGCAAGGCCGGGCAGTTGCCGGTCTTTGATTCGCGCGTCTGGACGGTCCCCACGCTGGAAGAGGCGGCCAACGTCTTCGTTTGGCGGGCCCGCGACGCGCTGCGCAATAGCGTCTCGATGGCGGCCCAGGCGCATTACAGTCACACCCAACTGCTCAACCAGAGCGACGCCGACAAGCGGGTCATGCTCGAGGCGAAGGGCGTGGATTTTGATGCGCTGCCGGCGTTCTTTCGGATTGGGACGTTGATCCACCGGGTCACGGTGACGCGCAAGTTCAACGCTGACGAGCTGGCGGTGCTGCCGCCCAAGCACGCCGCGCATGGGGATCCGGATCTCGAGGTGGAGCGCAGCGAGTGGCAGACGGTGCGGCCGTTTTTTGCGGACGTGCACAACCCGGTCGCGGTGCTATTTGAGGGGGCGGACGCAGTGGTGCAGACACAAAGGATGACTCAATGATCGATCGACACCCGGTCGCCGCGGCCGACTATTGGGAGAGCCGCGCGCGAGACGCAAAGAGCAGGCTTCTGGCAGGCGGCGGAGGCGCTGAGTCCATGGCCACGACGGGCCGTGACCTGGGCTTCATCAAGTCTTTCATGCGGCAGATCCCGTACCCAAATCCCCTGCGCGACGCCCTCGAGTGGGGGCTTGGGCTCTGCCTCTCGATCCATCTCGCGAGCCAGGAAGCTGGGGCCACGCATGTCGAGATCAGGCGCACATTCACCACCTCGACGATCGCCCTGGGCCCCACGTTTGCCCCCAGCGAGTGGGTCTCTGCGCACGCTCTGGCGGTGCTCTTCGGCGACCAAGACGCGCTCCGCGTGCTGACCGACGCCGAGCTCGTCGCCTCGTGCACCCGCAGCGCACCGCGCTCTGGGGGCGCGCTCTTCTGGGAGCATTTGGCGCTTGCTCTGTGCGAGTCCTGCAAGGCCGGAGGCAGCCCGCTGATGCATGCACAGATCGCCGCCGACGCGATTGAGATGGTGGGCGATGCAGTCTTGAGGCGTCACTTCGAAGCCCGGTACTCGCCTCTCCTCAAGGTCATCCTCGCCGGCGCAGAGCCCGGCGATGCGGCGACTCGAGGCGCGGTGCAAGAGGCCTTGCTGACATACCAAAGCTACTGGGCTGGCGAGCCAGACGCAGATCGCGAGGTTCGCAGCCTCTTCTACCTGGAGCTCAGCGCGCTGGTCGTCGCGCTGCCGGTGAGCGGGGGCGGATCGCCCTACCTGCTGCCGCGTATGGCTGCGCCGCGGGCAACCGTGGTCGCGTGCTACCCAGCGTGAGAGCGCGCCTGCGCACTCGGGGTGATGACCCAGGGTGCGAACGCCGCGAAGATGGGCTGTGATTCATGTCTGCCGGGTGCACGACGACATCATGACATCGCCGTGATGCGTCGCGGACACCGGCCGCGCTACCGGCCCTCGAATCGCAGGAAACAATCCCCGCGCGAACCCTTCCCAGACCCGCCGGAATCTCGTACAACGCTGACTGAATGAATGGTCATTCAGCGCCGCGAGCGACCCTCTCGGCGCTGCCTTGGAAAGGACAGATATGAAGGGGTTGAACATCCGCCGCGCGGCCGTTTTGGGCGCCGGAGTGATGGGACGCGGCATCGCGGCACATCTTGCGGGCTGCGGCATCGACGTGCTGCTGCTCGATATCGTGCCGCCAGGCGAGACGAGCGACGATCCGGCCAAGCGCAACGCGTTTGCTGCCGGTGGGCTGAAGAAGGCCATCAAGAACAAGCCCGCGCTGTTCTACAACAAGGCCGACGCGCGCCGGATCACGGTGGGCAACTTCGACGACGATCTCGACAAGCTTGAGGGCGTCGACTGGATCGTCGAGGTCATCATCGAGAACCTCGAGATCAAGCGCGGCCTGTTCGCCAAGCTCGACGGCATCATCAAGGGTGACACGCTCATCAGCTCGAACACCTCGGGCTTGCCCCTGGCCGACATGATCGAGGGTCGCAGCGAGCTGTTCCGCAACAACTTCATCATCACGCACTTCTTCAACCCCGTGCGCTACATGAAGCTGCTCGAG
>JBNMOZ010000068.1:0-15023 GCA_051276005.1 Bradymonadia bacterium
CAATCGGCCTGATACGGCGGTCATGCAGCCCCAGCGCTTCGGAAAATACCTGCTGCTCGACCGCATCAGCGTCGGCGGCATGGCCGAGGTCTTCAAGGCCCGGCTCTTCGGGGTCGAGGGGTTCGCACGCTTCATCGCCATCAAGCGCATCCTGCCGCACCTCGCCGAGGATGATCGCTTCGTCGAGATGTTCATCGACGAAGCGAAGACCTCGGTCCTGCTGAGCCACGCAAACATCGCCCAGGTCATCGAGTTGGGCCGCGAGGGCGAAGCGCACTTCATCGCCATGGAGTACGTGCCCGGCCGCGATCTGCTGGCGCTCTACAAGCGCGCTCGCCAGCGCCGCGTGGCGATCCCCGTGCATCAGGTCGCCTATATCGGCCACCAAGTCGCCGAAGGGCTCGACTACGCCCATCGCAAGCGCAGCCCCGATGGTCAGCACCTCGCCATCGTGCACCGCGACATCTCGCCGCAGAACGTCCTTGTCTCGTACGACGGCGCGGTCAAGCTAATCGACTTCGGGATCGCCAAGGCCCGCGGGCAGAACTACAAGAAGAAGAAGGGCGGCGCGCTGCGTGGCAAGTTCGCGTACATGTCGCCTGAGCTCATCGAGGGCAAGAACATCGACGCCCGCAGCGACATCTTCGCGCTGGGCATCGTGCTCTGGGAGTTGCTGACGAGCGAGACGCTGTTCCACGGCGACAACGAGTTCGTAACCATGGAGCGGGTGCGCCAGGCGGTCGCGGTGCCGCCCAGCCATCGCAACCCAGCCGTGCCGCCCGACCTCGACCAGATCGTGCTCACCGCGTTGGCGCGCGATCGACATCAGCGCTATCAGACGGCCGCAGAGATGGCCGAAGACCTTGGGCGCTTTTTGCACACCCATGGGTTCAGCTCGAACCGCAAGACGCTCTCGGCGTGGGTCCGAATCGAGTTTCAGGCGGAGTACGACACCGAGCGCACCAACGCCTCGAAGCACGCGCGCATCACGCTGACGCCCGATGGGCATGTCATCGAAGCGGCGCCCGAGGACGATGAAGAGCCGACTGCGCTCTGGACACCCGAGGATGGGAACGGCCAGGCGGGCGACTGGGCCACGGCCACGGCCGAGCCAGCCTCGGCGCAGGCGGTGGTCGATCCCCTCGCCGACCTGGAGCGCGCCCCGCATTTCTCGGCGCCGCCGCGGGTCTTCACGCACAGCCAGCTGCCCCAACCCCAAATCGCCGATCGCGCCACGGGCTCGGCTCTGCAGAATCAACCGACGGCCGACATTCACGAGCGACCGACCGCGCCTTTGCCGGCAAACCACGTCTCCAGCCTCAACACTGGCCAAACGATCCCGGCCAGCAATCGACTCGCGCTCGCGGCGGCTTCGGCCGTCATCGCGGCGCTGCTCGCGGTGCTCGCCTGGTGGTTCTTGGGTCGGCCGCCGCGACCGGCGACGCTGAGCATTGAAGTCCGCCCGCCTGGCGCCGCGACCGTGCACCTGGGCAAGACGCTGCTGGGCCGCTCGACGCCCATGGACGTGCCGGGCATCAAGCCGGGCCGCTACCCACTGCGCATCATGAAGGAGGGCTTCAAGCCCCATGAGGCGGTGATCGATCTGGTCTCTGGCGAGACGACGGCGGTGTCAGCGACGCTGGTCAAAGACGCGAGCGCCGCCGCGGTGCTGACGTTCCAGGTCGATCCAAAGGGCGCGAAGATCGAGGTCGATGGGCGTGGCATTGGCTCAAAGGGCATCCAGATCGATCCCGGCCGCGAGGTCACCGTCAAGGTGACGCATACGGGCTTTATACCGCTCGAGGTCAAGGTGCGCACCCGCCCCGGCCAGCAGCGCCTGCGCTATGCGCTCGAAGCCACGCCCGGCACCCTTTTCATCGACAGCGATCCCCCGGGCGACGTCTACCTCGACGGCCGCCGCATCGGTCGAGCCCCGCAGAACGTGCCCAAGCTCGACGTGCGCCGTCCCTGGACCGTGCAGGTCAAGTCGCCGGGGTTCAAGCCCTGGCAGCAGGTGGTCCGCTTCGGCGATCGCCGCTTCGTGCAGGTCGAAGGCAAGCTGGTCAAGGCGCCCTGAGGGTCATCTTGGCGGCGGCGCGTCAGCGGGTTGAGCGAGCCTCTTGGATTGATCAAGCGCCCGAGCCGCGTTCGCCGAATCGCCCGACCGCTCCAGCAGCTCGGCCGCGAGGCGCCAGACCGACGGATCGGTAGGCAACGCGCGGGTGACCGCATCAAGCAGTTGGCCCGCGGTCTTGAGATCGCCGGTCTTCAGGGCCAGGCGCAGCGCGAAGACCATGACATCGGGGGTCGGCGGCGCAGAGCCTGCCAGCGCGATCGCGGCGTCCATCCGGCCCGCGGCTGCCAGCGCACGCACCCGTAAGCCCTCGGCGCCCGGCCGATCGGCCGTCGCTTTGAGCGCGTCGTCCACGCGCCCCAGCATCAGCGCTGCGCGGGCTCGATTCAACCAGCCCAAGGGCATGTCAGGCCGCACCTCGGTTGCGCGCACGAAGGCTGCATGGGCGCGGGCGAGGTCGCGCCGGGTCTGATGGGCGAGCCCGAACGCGTTATGCGCGTCGGCATCCAGCGGTCGCCGCTCGACCATGCTCGCGGCCAGCGACAGCGCGCTCGGATCGCCCTTTGCGGCCGCGATGGCCACCCGCAATCGGTCGGTCCCCAATGCGCCCTTCGCCGCCGCGAGCGCGCGCTCAGCGCCAACCAGATCGCCAGTGCGCAGCCGTAGATCTGCCAGTGACGCCGCAAATCGGCGATCGGGGCGCTGGGCAAACGCCGCCTCGACATGTTGCCGGGCGGTCTGCATATCGCCACTCAGCAGGGCGAGGCTGCCCCGATCGAAGGCCAGATCGGGCGACGTCGATTTGACCTGCGCGAACGCGGCTTCGGCGGCGGCCCGATCCGACGCCGCGCCGCTGGTACGAAACGCCTCGGTATAGGCGCGGGCCTCGAGCGCGATCGCCTCGTCGGGCGGCAGGTCGACGGGCTGCAGACGGACCAACGGACCGGTCGACGGCGCCACGGGCGCGACAGCGATCGGGCGACGCTGGATAAAGTGATCGGTGATCGCGACATGTGGGATGTCGGCGGTGCCGACCGTCTGCATATGGCAGGCGACGCAGTCGGTCGTGCCCGCGCCGGTGCACCGCGCGGCTGCCATGACGTCGCCGGCCTTCGCCGTCCCATGACAGCCCCGGCACGCCGCCGCTCGATCTGCGCGCGCTTTGGCGTGCGGTGCGTGGCAGGTCGTGCACAGGAGCGGCCCCTGCGCGGGGGCGCACTTGCTGCGTCGCAGGCGCGCGCCATGGCTCGCGATCGTCACCGCCCCCGACGCTTGTCGCACGAAAGTCGCTGCGACCTCACCGGGCGCCTGACCCGGCGCGACATCCTGCCAACCGCGCCCTTCACGCAGAACGCGCAGGGCGCCCTGCAGGTGGCAGGTCTCGCAGATCGCAGCCTCGCGGGCGGGCTCAAGCCGCGTCGGGACCAGGGCCGGAGTGGCGGTGCCGCGCATGCGATCGGCGACATGCGCGCGCGTGTCGCCATGGCAGCGACTGCACCCGATCGCCTGAAGCGGCGCGCCGTAGCGGCCGTCGTCGGCCCCGCTCATCGGCACGATGTTGCCGTGGCAATACAGGCACTCGGCCTTGACCTGGCGGTCGAAGCCCGGATGCGCGGCGGCGGCGTATCCGGGCGTAAAGTCCCAGCGTTTCGCCTGGCTGTACCACGTCAGCGGCAGCACCCGGTGGGCCCCGTCGGCGTCGCGCCACAGGAAGGATTGGGTATGCATCCCGCTGCCGATCACGTGGCTGGCGACCTGCGCGATCCCCACCCCGCCCTGCCGAGCCGATACCCGCAGGCCCGCTTGGGATACCTCGGCGCGGTACTCGGCCCCCGTGATTGGGTGCACGACGACGTGCGGCAGCTTCGGAGGCAGTTTGAATGGCGCCGGCGCCAGGCTCTGGCCCATCGCAGAGGCCTGCCAGGCGTCGACGACGTCGGGGTGGCAGTCGGCGCAGCTGTCTTCGACGGCGTGCCACGCGGACCAATCGGGGGCGATGAACATCGCAGAAGATGCCGGCGCCGCAGACGGCGCGCTCGCTGGGGGGGCAGATTTGGCGCTGGCCGTCACCCGGGCAGGTGCAACCGTGGATGGCGCAGCCTGGGACGACGGACCTGGCTTGCCCGAACACGCGAACACGCCCAGGCAAACCAGCGCCCACCGGCCCCGCATCAACAGGGCGGCCCGTCGCCGACGTTGACGCCGATGAACGGCAGGTTGCGCAGCTTGCTGTTGTAGTCGAGGCCGTACCCGATCACGAATCGATCGGGGATCTCGAAGCCCAGGTAGTCGATCCTGCCCGCGACCCGGGTGCGCGCGGGCTTGTGCAACAACGACGCGACCTTCACCGACGCCGGTCGACGCGTCGCCAGGTTCTCCATCAGATATTGCAGCGTCAGGCCCGTGTCGACGATGTCTTCGACGACCAGCACATGCTTGCCTTCGACAGAGCGCGACAGGTCCTGGGTGACCCGCACCACGCCGCTCGACGTCTGGTCATGGCCGTAGCTCGACAGGCCAAGGAAGTCGATTTCGAGCGGCAAGTCGATGGCCCGCGCGAGGTCTGCGAGGAACAAGAAGCTGCCCTTGAGCACGCCAACCAGCACCAGATCCTCGGCGCTGTCGGCGTAGGCTTCAGTGATCTGCGCGCCCAACTCTTTGACGCGCGCGGCGATGGTCTCCGCGTCTAGGAGGACCTCGATTTTCTTGGGATTGTAGAACGGCATTTCGAACTCCTTATGGAAGCGATTGCGGATGGAAGCCGAAGCCGCCCGCGGATCGGGCTACAGATACTTTAGACCCAGCTGTTGTTCATCAGCTCGCCGAAGCCGCCCCCGCCCGGCAGAATGTACTGGGTCTCATCGAGGCCCGACTCGCGATCCCAGTGCGTGCCCGGCGCCGTGGCGAGAACGTCGGCAGGCGAGGCGCCGCGATCGAGACGCAGTGCATAGATGATCGCGCCCGGACAGCGCGTCTGGATCGTACGCACGAACTCGGGGGTCACGATGAGGTTGAGGGTGATGACCCGCTTGGCCAGACCCAGGTCGGCGTAGTTGGTGATCGCCGTCGCCAAGCTGTTGCCCGTCGCGCCCATTGGGTCGGGAAAGAGCACAATGCAATCGTCAACCGGGCCGCCAATCTTGCTGCCGGCGATGGACGCCCCGATCACCTGCGACTCGGCGTCGGTCGTGCGCGCCATAATCAGGTGATCCTGCCGCACGAACTTGGGGTCGAGGATGCTGTTGAGCGTATCGTAGCAGATTTGACTGGGCAGAATGCCCGCGCGCGCGATGTCGACCACGACCGTCGGCGAGGTGCGATCGACGACCTCGCCGCGGAACACGCCATGCGGCGACGTGGCGCGCATGCGCGTGTCCATTTCGACGTGCAGGCGCGGGAACTCCTGGTTGATGACCGACCGAATCAGGCTCGTATAGAGCTGTCGGACCAGGTTATTGAACTGCGGCTGGGTCACTTCGGGGCTGCACAAACGCGCAAGCTGCGAGGTCAGGAATGGCTCATCGAGCACATGGACTTCGGGGCCGTAAGCGTGCTCGATTTCACTCAGCGTGAACGCAGTCATCTCATACCTCCGTGGGCGCGGGTATCGGTCGTGGGCGCGGGTGATCGGTCGGCAAATCGGTCTGCATCGGCAGGTCTGGCTGGCCGATAGCGGGCTCAAAACACCGCCGGCAGCGCGCCTCATAGACGTCTTCGGCGCCCAACAGCACCTGCGAGTCGCTGGTCGACAGCCGCTGGGATCGGTTCGCCGGGTTGCCGCAGCGCATGCAGACCGCGAGCTTCTTGGTGATGTACTCGGCGACCGCCATCAGGCGCGGCATCGGCTCGAAGGGTTGGCCGCGGAAGTCCTGGTCGAGACCCGCGCAGATGACGCGCAAGCCGCGGTCGGCCAGCGTATCGACCACCGGCAGGAGCGCGTCGCCGAAGAACTGACACTCGTCAATGCCTACCACGAGCGCGTCGGGCCGCAGGTGCCTCATGATGTCGGACGCTTTGTCGACCGCGACACACGGCAGCTCACGCTTGCTGTGGCTGACCACGGCGCCTACGGCGTAGCGATCATCAGTGCGCGGCTTGAAGATCTGCACCGGCGTGCGGGCGTACATCTCGCGGCGCATCCGGCTGATCAGCTCCTCGGTCTTGCCCGAGAACATGCTGCCGCAGATGACCTCGATCCAGCCCGTGCCCTGTGGAATGCGCTGCATGCGCGGGACCATAGAGCAGCGACGCGCGGGCCTCAAGCGACGATTGTGTTTCAACGTCGTCGGGGACTTTGAAGTCCCCTTGCATCCGCTTGCGTCTACTTGCGTCTGCGCGCGGCGGAGATCTCGGCCGCACGTCGCTTCGCCCAGGCCACGGCGTCGAAGGTCTCGACCTCTTCGCTCATCCACAGCCGCAGCCGGCGAACCATGCGGTCGAGCACGGCCTTCTCGGTATGGGCGAGGTTGGTCTGCTCGGTCGGATCGACCCGCAAGTCGTGCAGCCAGTAGCTGTTGAACGTGATGCCCCACTGCAGCTTGTACGGCCACTCGACGATCATGCGGCGCGCCGAATGTGAGCTGTCCTTGATCATCTCGGCGAAGACCGGCGGGTGCGGCGCTTTGGGGTTGTCGACGTAGCGCAACAGCGAGACGCCGCGTAGCTCTGGATCGGGCTCCGCACCCGCGAGGTCGACCAGCGTGGGCACGATGTCGAGGTTGCTGACCGGCGTCTGGATGTCACGGCTGGGGATGCCGGGGCCCGAGACGAACATGGGCACATGCAGCTGATCGTTGTTGAGCGTTTGGCCGTGATACGTGTAGCCGTGCTCGCCAAACGCCTCGGCGTGGTCGGCGCTGAGCATCACGTAGGTGTTCTCTGCGAACGGCGAATCAGCCAGCCATTTTCGCAACCGGCCCACCTGGGTGTCGGTGTACCAGACCTCTTCGGCGTAGCGATCCAGCGCCTCAGTGCCGAAGTCGACGCCCCTGTGATCCTTGTAGAAGTGGTGCGGATCGAACAGGTGCACCCAGAGGAACCAGGGGGTGCGCGCGGTCTGCCGGTTGAGCCAATACAGCGCCCGGTTGGTGGCGATGCGCCCCGAGATGCCGTACGCCGTCCGCGTGCCGAACTTCTCGATGACCGCCAAATCGTAGACGTCGAAGCCTTGCCGCAGTCCGTAGTTTGGCCGGAAGAAGTTATGCGCCGGGACGCCGATCGTGGTGTAGCCCTCGGCCTTGAGGCGCTCGGCGAGGGTGATGTTGTCGCGCAGGGTGGTGGCCCAGTGATGCGGGGTGCGCGCGACCTCGGAGAAGTACTTGCCGACGAACATCGACGGCATCGACTGCTTCGTCTGGGCGCCCTGGGCGAAGGCCCACTCGAAGCGCAGGCCGCTCTGCGCCAAGGCATCCAAGTTCGGTGAGATGGGGTGTTTGTCGTAGCCCGCATAGCCGAGGTGGTCTGCGCGCAGGGTGTCGACCGTGATGAGGATGAGGTTGGGCGCCCGCACGAGAGTCCCCGCAGGCAGCGCCCCACCCGTCGCCGGCGTGCGGCGCGCGCCTGGGGCTGCGCTGATCGGCGCCTGAGCGAGGCGCCCCGGGCTGTCGCCGCCGAAGCAGTCCTCGTCGCGACCATTGCGCGGGATCTCGCGCGCGCCGGGGAAGACCCGCGGATCGGTGTCGTCGCAGTCGCCGCCCCCCAGGGCGCCGGCGTAACCATCTTGGTCTGCGTCGAAGAGCGGTTGAGTGACGCGAATCAGCGCAGGCATGGCCAGGCCGTCATCGATCAGGTGGCGTTTGACGGCCGGCCGCGCGTCGAGGTGCTCAACCAGGTTGACCACCCCCACCGCGCCCAGCACCCCCAGCACGAGCACGCCGCGGCGCAGGCCACGCGGCCCTCGCCGGCGCAACAACACCGCGGTCAGGGCGATCGCGCCGACGAAGAAGCAGCCCATGAAGACCGGCGGCCAGCGCCCCAGCGACTGCCCAAGCCCATCCCCGCCCAGGAGCAATTTGAGCATGACGCCGACCGCGCCGAGCACGACCACGGCCCCGATCACAGCGCTGATGCGGGCGCCGACCCGGGTCAGCAGCCGGCCGAGGGCGACCCACGCGAAGACCGAAATCGCGGCCACCAGCGGCGTCGCCAGCGTCAAGCTCAGCGCGGGTTCGGGCTCGTCGCGCAGCCGCAGCGCGAACAGGCCGAAGGTGCCGACGAAGACCCCCAGCGTCAGAATGCCGGTGGACGCCCGAATGCCCCAGGCCGCGTCGTCGGCCGGCGTCTCGCGACGCGCCATCGCCCAGAGCCCGGTCAGGCCCGCCAACGCGCCCCCAAGCACCACGCCGCCCGCAAGGAAAGGCGCCCACGCGAATGCGCCGAGCAACGCGCGTTGCACCCCGTCGAGCCCCGCGCTGCCCATGAGCAGGTGCACGCACTCCACGAGGCCTAATATTGCGGCCGCCAGGAAGACCCCTAAGAAGAGGGCAGACGGCAAGCGCATGGGTTGAGACGATTTGGCCACGTTCCTTCATTGGCCAACCAGAGCGGCGGAGTCAACGACAGATCCTAAGCAAGGCCTGTATAGTCGTCGGCCACGACCCTTGGAGAGCTGGTGAATCGCCTCACCCCGCGCCTGATCGATCTGGCTATTCTCGCCGGCCTCGCCTTCCTGGCGCTCTTTGTCGGCATCGCCTTCATGCGCGCGGGACACCCGTTCGAGCTGGAGTGGATGGAAGGCGGCATGCTCACCCACGCCGCCCGCCTGCTCGACGGACAGCCCATCTACGCCGCGCCCAGCGCCGACTTCGTACCGTTCTTCTACACGCCGGGCTATCCGGCCGCGCTCGCAGGCCTCGCCCAGGTGACGGGCGGTCTGAGCTTTGGCCTGGCGCGGGGCGTGTCGATCGTCGCGACGCTGGTGGCGATGGGCGTGCTCTTTCGAATCGGTCAACGCGAGGCGGGTGCCCGCTGGGGCCTGCTCGCGGTGGGCATCTACGCGGCGCTCTTCCGGGTCAACGGCGCCTTCTACGATCTGGCGCGCCCCGACGCGCTGTTCACGGCCCTGCTCATGGGCGGCGTCTACGCGACGTACTACTGGCGCAGCGCCCGCGGCGCGCTGTTCGCCGGCATCATCTTCGCGCTGGGGTTCTTCACCAAGCAGACGGTGAGCGTGTTCGTCCCGGCCTGCGGGGTCTATCTGCTCTGGCGCAACTGGCGACACGCGGTGGTCTTCGGCGTGAGCTGCATTGCGGTGTGCGTTGCGGGCATCGCCTGGCGCAACCACGTCACCGACGGCTGGTTCTGGACGTTCATCTTCGAGGGCCATCAGGGCCACCTGTTCTACTGGAAGAACATCCTGCTGGAGTACTGGCGCGACCTGCTCGTCGTGGCGCCTTTGCTGTTGCTGCTGCCGTTGCTCTGGTTCAGCTACAAGGTGCGGGTGCCCATCTTGGCGATCGCCCTGGCCGCATGGTGGACGGCCGCCTGGATCTATCGCGCGAAGGGCTTCGACTACGACGCGCCGCATATGTACTACCGCGACCTTTGGTTCTACGAGGCCCCGCGGTGGCGAATCTTGGTACCAGCGGCGCTCATCGCCATCGCGCTGGGCGCATACCGATGGCTCAATCGGGGCGATCGCCCCACCCGGCCGGTGCCCCGCGCGCATGGGTTCTGGCTGTGGATGTTCATCGCCGGGGCCGGCGCCAGCGGGCTCAACCACAGCACCCAATGGGCGTACAGCAACTCGCTGATGCTCATCTCATTGTTCGCCAGCGTGCTGATCGCGCTGGCCGTGCGCGACTTGACCCAGGCCGCGCAGGACCGCCCGCGCGCCAGCTGGCTCATCCCGACCGCAGTGCTGGTGCAGATGGTCGCCTGGATCTACTCCCCCACCGACCAGCTGCCCGGGCCCGCCGATCTGCAAGCCAAGGCCGAGCTCGACGCGCGCCTGTCGGCCATTCGAGGCAAGATCTTGATACCGGCGCATCCGTTCTACGCATGGCAGCGCGACGGCCGGGTGCACGTGCATCAGATGGGCATTCAGGACGTCGCCTTTATGGGCGGCCTCAAAGACCTGCCCAAGCGCCTCAGACGCGGTGAATGGGCCGCGGTCGTGGTCGAAGAACAGACCCGCGTGCCGGGCTTGGACGCCAAGTACTACCTGGGCGAGAGGCTGCGCTATCCCAGCAAGGACGCGCTGCGGGCGAAGACCGGATTCACCACCCGCCCCGCCGAGATTTGGTACCGGCAGGATCCTGCGCCGCGCATGCTCGCGCCCGGCATCAGCGCCAACTTCGAAGAGGCAGGCTACACCGGCTGGGCCCAGGCTGGCGGCGCGTTCGGCACCCGCCCCAGCCCTGGCGAGGGCCGCGCCTGGCAGGGACACCTCGTGACCTCAAGCACGAACGGCGGGCCGAAGGCGAAGGGCAACTTGGTGAGTCGCCCCTTTGAAGTGCAGGGCGACATCGACTTCCTGCTGGGCGGCTCTGGCAAGAGGAAGGTCGCGGTTCGACTGCTGATCGACGGCAAGCCGGTCACGACTCGACGCGGCGTCGGCGTCAAACGGGGCGCGCGCCGGGTGCGGCTGGCGACCAAGAAGTGGACGGGGCAGATGGGGCGCCTGGAGATCCGCGACGACGATCCCAAGGGCAGCATCACGGTCGACGACCTGCGCATGCGCTGATCGATCGACTCGGCGCTGGCTTGGTGACTCAGCCTGCTGAGCTGAGCCCAGCCAATCAGCCGGGCGAGTCAGGCGCCGGCGGCGGCTCGCGACGCAGCCATGCTTCCAGCCAGACGAGCAGGATGAGCACGGCAGGCACCGCGCCCAGAACCCCCCCCCAAAGCCACTGCAACAACGCCGCGATGGCAAAGTCATGACTGCCCAGCCCGCCCGGCAACGCGACGAGCAGGCTCGGCACGCTGGCCAAGGCCACCGCTGTCACCGGTGACAGGCGACCACCAAGCCGCCAGATCACCACCGACCAGGCCAGATGATTCGCGCCCGCGCATGCCCAGATGATGCCCACCAGCTCGATCTCTTTGACCTGCTCAGCGCTGAGCACGGCGACCACGCTCAGGGCGAGATGCCCCGCGACGATCATCGCGAACCCGCGATGCGTTCGCGGCTTCGGCCAGTCGCCAGTCTTCAGGCGCGCCCACACCCGATCCACGCCGGTGAGGATGCCCCAAGAGGTCAATACAAAGAGCAGCGCGCCGACCAGGCCCGAACCGGCGATCTGCTGCTCGCTGGGGCCACCGCGGCAGCCCACCAGCACCGCGAGCCCAAACGCCCATCCCAGCGCATTGCGCATCGACCACCTCGAATCAAGTGCGGCTATGAGTCGCCGAAAACAACACGCACAAACAAAAAACGGCGCCCACAAAGGGGCGCCGTCTCTCAAGTCACGCCATCAAGATGGCGCGAATTCGACTAGTCGTTGTCGGGGTTGATGCCGGCGATCTTGGTGCCGGTCATCTCGATCTGCAGGCAGACGCCCGTCGCGTTGCAGTCGGCCGCGCAGTCGCTGCCTTCGCCGTCGACGAAGTTCACATCGTAGCCGACGAGACCCTCGAGGAGGATGACGGCGTCAGCGGCGGTCGGGGCGATGCCCTGCAGCTGGTCACAGAGGCTGGGCGGATCCTCGGACTCGCAGCCCGCGTAGATGCCGTCGACGAGGTTCGCGAGACCTTCCTTGGTCAGGTAGCCCTGCAGCAGGCCGTTCTGGCTGTCGAAGCCGTCGGCCGAGACGCGCAGGCTGCCCGAGTAGTTGGCGCCGAACAGGTCGAGGCGCAGCGGCACGCCCGGGACGAGCGGCAGGTCGATGGAGACGTCGCCGTTGGAGGTCTGGATCTGCGCGTTGGCGATCGAGGTCTCTTCGAGGCTGATGACCGGCCCGTTGTTCGGATCGCCGCCGACGAAGGAGTCCTGGTCGATCAGGAACTCGCCCTCGACAAGATCGCCCACGAACAGGTTGAAGGTGGCCTTGGCCGCCTCGTTGCCCGTCTGGCCAACGGTCCAGCCTTCGAGCTGCGAGAGCAGGACAAGCTGAATCTCACCGGCGTCGTCGGGGTTGACGAAGTCGCTGAGCATGGTGCCGCCAAGCAGGCCAAGGAGGCCGCCCAGGGCGGAGCCCTTCTTGGCGCCGGCCACCGTACAGCCCGCCGCTTCGGCGGTCGCCGCGTCGGCCGGGATGTCGAGGAAGGTCACGCGCGAAGACGGGCCGTACTCGTTGGCCTCGCCCAGGGGCATCGTGTCACCACCGGCGCCGCCCATGCCGCCGTCGCCGCCCATGCCGCCTTCGCCGCCTTCGCCGCCGACGCCACCTTCGCCGCCTTCGCCACCGACGCCGCCACCCTCGCCGCCTTCGCCACCGACGCCGCCGCCTTCGCCGCCTTCGCCGCCAGCTGCGCCTTCGCCGCCCTGCGGGCCCATGTCTTCGGTGGGCTCTTCGGTGCTCTCGGCATCGTCACAACCGACGGCGAACATCAGAGCACTCGCGGCAAGGCCGACAACAAGAATATCACTGAGCTTACGCATACCAATTCCCCGGGTCATCTATGGATTTTCATCACGCGCACCTGGCAGCGGCCGAACGTTTGCTCCCCTCCAGCTGCAACCGGCGCCGGTTTTAACAGATGGCTGACGCTTAGCGCAAAGGTTCGGGCTCAAAGTCGCGGAACTTCGAGGTTTGCGCCGCTATCGGTCGTCGCGGGTCTTCTCGAGATGGCGGAAGATCGTGCGGGGATCGACGCCCAAATCGCGGGCCGTCTTGGTGCGGTTGTCGTCGTTGAGCGCGAGGACCTGATCGATGTAGCGCCGCTGGAAGCGCTCCTTGGCCTCGGCGAGAGGCAGGATGCGATCGGCCAGCACCGTATCGTCGAGATCGAGGTCTTCGGGTCGCAACATGGGGCCGTCGGCGAGCACCACCGCCTTCTTGAGCCGGTTCTCTAGCTCGCGGATGTTGCCCGGCCAGGCGTGCTTGCGCAGCGCAATGACCGCGTCGGGCGTAAAGCCGTTGACCGCGCGCTCGTACTCCTTGGCGTAGCGCGCGAGCAGCAGCCGCGCGATGAGCACCACGTCCTCATCGCGATCACGCAGCGGCGGCAGCGAGATGCTCACCACGTTGATGCGGTAGTACAGATCCTCGCGAAAACGCCCCGTCTTGATCGCCTCTTCGAGGTTGACGTGGGTGGCGACGATGAGGCGCAGGTCGACCGGCGTCGGGCGACTGTCGCCCACCGGCGTGATGACCCGCTCTTGGATGACCCGCAGCAGCTTGACCTGCAAATGGGTGGGCATCTCGCCGATCTCGTCGAGGAAGAGCGTGCCGCCGTCGGCCGCCTGGAAGCTGCCGATCTTGTTGGCGATCGCCCCGGTGAACGCGCCGCGTTTATGCCCGAAGAGCTCGCTCTCCATGAGCGTCTCGGGGATCGCGCCGCAGTTGACAGCGACGAACGCGCCCTTGGCCCGCGGGCTGCGGTGGTGGATCTCGCGGGCGACGAGCTCCTTGCCAGTGCCGGTCTCGCCCAGCACCAGCACGTTGATGTCGGTGCCGGCGACCTTCTCGACCTTGGCGAAGATGCGCCGCATCGCGTCGCAGGCGCCGATGATCTGCCCGAACTTGCGGCCCTCCAAGGCCCCCTTGAGCCGGGCGTTGTCCTGGCGCAGCGCCTGCTGCTGCAACGCGCTCTGCAAAAGCAGCGCGGCCTGACTCGAGAAGATGGTCAACGTCGCCAGCGCCTGCTCGTCGAAAAGGTTCACGACGTTGTCGTTGCCCACGTACAGCACGCCCAGCAGGCTGCCACGCACGATGAGCGGCACACACATTACGCTGCAGAGCCGCAGCTGCATCACCGAGACGCTGCTCTGAAACTGCGCGTCGTTGAGGGCGTCACTGACGATGACCGCTTCACGGGTCTGCACTACGCGCGCGATGATGCTGTCGCTGAGATGCGTGAGCTTGCCGGCGATGGTCTCGCGGTTGAGGTTGCGCGCCGTGCGCACGGTGAGCTCCTCGCCCTCCGCGATGAGCAGGAAGCCCTTGTCGGCGCCCGTCAACCCGATGATCTCGTCCATCAGAACTTCGAGCAGATCATCGACCTCGGCGCGCTCGGCGAGCCGCGCCGAGAACTCCGCCAAGGTGCGGTAGGCCGTCAGCTCATCAGCCGGCAGGCTGCCACGATCAGCCTCGACGGTCTGCGTCGGCTCGTCCCACAGGTTGAACCGCAGCGCGACGTCACCGAGCTGAATCTCGTCGCCATGCTCGAGCCCATGCTTGCGAATTTTGCGGCCGTTGACCCTCACGATCGCGGTGCGCGCGCTGGGCACGAGCACGAAGCGCCCGCCGTCGATGCGCACATGGGCATGGGTCTCGGCGATGTCTGCGCCGCGCACCACCACATCATTGTCTACGCCCGCGCCGATCGACGTCAGCTTACGCAGGATCGGATGAGGGCGGCTGCTCGTGCTCTCGACCAGGCTGGGCAATGGGACTCCGCAGTAGAACTCAGGTGCTTGAAATCGACCTGCTACAAGATCGACAGGCTACAAATCGACCCGCTAGAACTCGATCAGGATACCAGCACCGGCGGGAGATATGGTCGGTTTGATTCGCTCGCGCCGGGTCTCCGCCATCGGCTCGAAGGTATAGGCCGCGTGTATAGCGCCGCCGATCATTAACGCCAAGGCCGCGCCGCCACTCACGAATTGCGCCGTCCGCAGGTTGCGCGCCAAGGTCACGTCCTCGCCCCGCTCGAAGAAGCCTTCAGGCTGCCGCAGCTCCTGAGCGGCGAAGTAGAAGACCGTCGACAGGCTCACCGCGAGCAGCTCGGTGCCCAAGAAGAAGCCGCCCCAAGCGTTGTCGCCGTTCTGAAACTGACCCACGCCAAAGGGCACCACCGTGACCCACTTGGAGTTGCGACGGTGGTTGACGACTACGCGCACCTG
>JBNMOZ010000069.1:0-14983 GCA_051276005.1 Bradymonadia bacterium
GGCGGCCCGCGAAGGAGCCTCTCAAGCAGATCCGTGATCGCATCGCCGATCATCCCGACACCTGGCAGGCGGTGTTGGACAGTGACGGCTTCAAAGACGGCTGGCGCCTGGGCGGCGAGGCTCTGAGCCGCGGGCCGCGGGGCTTCGACAAGGCCCATCCGATGATCGAGCAGCTCAAGCGCAAGGACTTCATCGCGGTGCGGGACTTGGACCCAGATACGCTGACGGCGCCCGATTTACCCGACCGGCTCATCGAGATGTACCAGCAGGTTACGCCGGTGGTGAAGTGGCTGTGTACGGCGACCGGATCGGCCTACTGAGCGGGGCCTACGGATCGCTCAGCTGGATCTACAGGCCGGACGGCAAGTTGAGCGCCTTCGCGTAGCGCAGCACCCGTGGGGCGCCCAGGCTCGATCGATCCAGGCGGGTCTTGCCGTCCCGCGCCATGCCCATGCGGCGGTAGAACCCTTGGGCCGCTGTATTCTCGGCCAGCACCCAGAGCACAAGCCAGCGGTGGCCACGGCGCGCCAGGGTCGCCGCGGCGGCGTCGAGGAGCGCGCGCCCCACGCCGTGGCCCCAGGCGGTGGGGTGCACATAGAGCATGAAGATTTCGCCCGCGAAGTCGGCCATGTCGGCGTCGCGGGTGGGGCCGATCAACACGAAGCCCTCAACGCGGCCGTCGACCTCAGCGACCGCGACGCCGCGCAGTGATTGGCGCCACCGGCGTGTCAGTCGCCAGAGCGTCAACCCGTCCAAATCGGCGCGGCGTAGGATGCCCGCGTAGGCCGCGCGCCAGCTGTCGCGGTGGATGCGCGCGATCCGGCGCACGTCGCCCGGTTGGGCTTTGCGGACGCGGAGCGTGGGGGCTTGGCTGGCCATGCGAACACGATGCGCGATACCCTGGCGGTGATCCATGACTGCGAGGAGTTCACTATGGCAGACCCCTTCGACGCCGCCCTCACGCCGATCTTGCCGTTGATCTACATCGCGTGGGCGGATGGTGAACTCAGCCCGGCCGAGACGCAGTCCATCCGCGCTTTGGCCGAGGCCTGGTCGGCGCCGGTCGACGCGCTCAACGCCTGGCTCGATCCGCAGAACCCGCCCAGCGCGGCGAAGCTCAACGCGCTGCGATGCCGATTGACGCGCGCCGATCTGACCGACGCGCACACCTTGCCGTCGCTGGGCCTCGCGCTGGCTCAAGCCGAAGGCGTCGACGTGCCGATGGGGGCGGGCGAGGCGCTGGAAGCCGTGGCGCGGTCGCTCGATCTGCATCACGCCGATCTGGCCTCCGAGCTGCTGCCACGCCCCACCACCCCGGCTGAGTGGCCTGCGATCGTGGGCGAGCCGGCGCTCTCGGCGGCCCTGCACGACGCCCTCGCGCCGCGCTGGCCCAAGGATCGGGCCGAGACGATTCGCGTCCTCTCGCAGTTCAAGCGGGTGCTGGGTCAGGAGACGCCCGCCAAGCGCGCGCAGATCGCCGACTGGATGCAGGTGCTGGCCAAAGAGGGCCTGTTGACGCGCGCGTTCCCGACCACCGGCGGCGGCATCACCCAGTTCATGGCGGTCTTCGAGGAGCTCGCGACCTTCGACCTGAGCCTGACCATCAAGGCGGGCGTGCAGGTGGGCCTGTTCGGCGGGAGCATCTACTTCCTCGGCAGCCAGCGACATCGCGATCAGTACCTGCCCGACGTGGTGTCGATGGCGCTGCCCGGCTGCTTCGCGATGACCGAGCGTGGGCACGGATCCAACGTGCGCGAGCTCGAGACCATCGCCCGCTACGACCACGCGACGCGCGAGCTGGTCATCACCACGCCCAACGACGAGGCGCGCAAGGAGTGGATCGGCAACGCGGCGCGCGACGGGCGCATGGCGACGGTGTTCGCGCAGCTGCACGTCGACGGCGTCAGCCACGGCGTGCACGCGGTGCTCGTGCCCATCCGCGATACCGACATGCAGACGTGGCCCGGCGTGCGCATCGCCGACTGCGGCGAGAAGATGGGCCTGCACGGCGTCGACAACGGCCAGCTGTGGTTCGACGACGTGCGCGTGCCCGTCGACAACCTGCTCGACCGCTTCGCCCAGATCGACGCTGACGGCCAATATCAGAGCGCCATCGTCAGCCCGACCCGGCGCTTCTTCACCATGCTGGGCACGCTGGTGGGCGGGCGGGTCAGTGTCGCGGGCGCGGCCATCAGCGTAGCCCAGGCGGCGACCTGCATCGCGACGCGCTACGCGGTGCGGCGGCGTCAGTTTGGCCCCAGCGAAGGCAACGAGATCCTGCTGCTCGACTACACGGCGCATCAACGCAAGCTGTTGCCCCGGGTGGCGATGACGCTGTGTCTGACGGCGGCCCGTGGCGCGCTCAAGGATCTGTATGACGAAGTGCAGGCCGACCCCGAGGCGGCCATGGCGAGCCAGCTCGATCGGGTGCTCGAGGCGCGGGCGGCGGGTATGAAGTCGTACGCGACGCGCTTCGCCACCGACGCGGTGCAGGTGTGCCGCGAGGCCTGCGGGGGGCAGGGGTATTCGGCGTCGAACCGCTTCGCGGCGCTCAAGGCCGACTCCGATGTCTTCGCGACGTTTGAGGGCGACAACACCGTGCTCGACCTGCTGGTCGCGCGGGGCCTGCTCTCGGACTTCAAGCGCCAGTTCACCGATGATCGAGTCGGCGGCTTCTTGCGGGTCCTCGCGCGCAGAGCCAGCACCGCGGTCAGTCAGCGCAACCCCATCATCGCGCGGCTCAGCGGCCTTGAGCATCTGCGCAGCGCCGAGACCCAGACCGACCTGATGCGCGCCCGGCGCGATCAGCTGCTCGACTCGGCCGCCGACCGAATCTCGACGCGCCTGGCGGGGGGGGTCGAGCCCTTCGAGGCCATCAACCAGTGCCAGACGCATCTGCTCGATCTGGCCACTGCGGACACCGAGCTGTGGGTGCTCGAGCAGGCCCGCGCGGTGCCCAACCCGCCCGAGATTTGGGATCCCATCGTCGATCTGTATGCGCTGAGCCGCATCGAGGCCGACCTGGCGTGGTTCATGACCCATGGCTACGTCGAGCCCAGCAAGGCGGCCGGCATTCGCGACGCCGTCAACGCGCTCTGCGCCCGCCTGCGGCCCCACGCGGTGGCCCTCGTTGACGCTTACGACATCGACGATCACCGCCTCGGAGCGCCCATCGCGCGCCGGGCCTGATCGAGGCGCCAGGGGTTGAGCAATGTCTCGTTTTGGCTTCGATGAGCAAGGCCGCGCCCTCGATGCCGAGGCGCGCGACGCGACGCCCCAGACCGATCCGCTCGCGATCGCGGCGCGGGCTCAGAGCGCCGAGCTCGATCGGGCGCGGGCGGCCATCGCCGACACCGACGCCACCGCCCAGACGCTGCCCGACCTTCTGCGCCATGCCGCGACGCTGCCCGACGTGCAAGCCGCCTTGCTCGGCGGCGCCCGGCCGATCTGGGATCGCTGGGTGCCCGTCCTCGAGTCGACCCGGCTGACGCTCAGCGCACGGCGCGATCTGGCCGTGGTCGCCCATCAGCTGCCTGACGCCCGCAAGGTCGCGGTGTTGGAGCGGGTCTTTCATGTGCAGGTGGGCGCCGACGCGCGGGCCGTCGACGACCTGCTCGATGACGCCGCCGAGATGCCCGCTGCCGACGCCGAGTCGGTGCTGTTCGAAGACGACGCGACCGTGCATCTGAGCGGGCCTGAGGCGCTGCTTGAGGGGCTGTTCGATGCGCCCACGAGCGCCGCCTACGATGACGCGGCGACGTTGAGCGCGGTCACGGCTGACGCCGAGGCGTTGTGGACCGGCGGCGCCGAGCGACGCGTGGACGTGGCCAGCTTCGTGCGCGCCTGTGCGCCCCAGGTGGCGAACCGCGGACGGGCCGAGGCGGTGGTGGGCGCCTGCTTTGGCGGGGGCGATGTGCCGGTCGGCGACGCGCCCAACGCCGCCGACAGCGCGGACTGGTGGCGCCAGGTGCGCCGGCTCAGTCGCAGGTTTCCGATGCTTGTTGAGGCTTTAGAGGCGGCGCGGGACGGCGCAGAGCAGCGGGTGGCGGTGCGCGGTGGCTATGCGCGCGTTGATCTCGCCGCGGGCACGCTGGGCCTCTACATGCCCGCCAACGCGGACGCCAACCGCTCGTAGTCGCCCAAATCGTTGTAGATCTGCGCCGAGATGCGCATCAGCCGCTTGGGCCACGCGGGCCAGGGCACGATGGGCACTTCGATGCGGTGCTCGTCCCACAGGCGGGTCTGGGTGGCGTCGATGGGCAGGACGCTGTCGGCGAGCCGCTCGGTGCTGTCGGGCAGCCACAGGCTCGCCATGCTGCCAATCATCGAGTCGGGGCACGGCAGGTCAACCCCAAGCGCGTCGGCGATGATGCGGCGGCCAGCCACCGCCAACGCATGATTCTGCGCCCGAATGATCGGCCAGCCGCCGGGGACCATCTTGGCCATCGCGTCGAGGGCGGCGGGCGCGCAGAGCCACGGGGTTGGGTCGTGGGTGCCCGTCCACATGAACTCGCCTTCGAAGTCACCGTCGGGCCGATAGCCATGGCTGATGTTGAGCGGATGCAGGCCCGCGCGGCGATCCGGGCGCACATACAAGATCGCGGCGCTCTTGGGCGCGCAGCACCACTTGTGCAGGTTCGCCGTGTAGTAGGCCGGCTGCAGAGCGCGCAGCGACAGATCGACCATGCCCGGCGCGTGGGCGCCATCGACCAGCGTATCGACACCCAGCGCGTCGAGCTGGGCGACGATCTGAGCGATCGGCAGCACCAGGCCCGTCTGGCTGGTGATGTGATCGATCAGCGCCAGGCGCGTGCGTGGCGTCACCGCTGCGACGATCGCGCTGACGATTTGAGCGGGATCCTCGACGGGGAAGGGCAGGGCGACCACCACCACCTGGGCGCCGGCGCGCGCCGCGACGAACTCCAGGGCCCGACGGCAGGCGTTGTACTCGTGATCGGTGACCAGCAGCTCATCGCCGGGGGCCAGGGTGAGGCTGCGCAGCACCGTGTTGATGCCGGAGGTCGCGTTGGTGACGGCCGCGATGTCGGCGGGATCAGCGTCGACGAACTCGGCGATACGTTGGCGCGCGGCCTGCCGCAGCTCTTCGAGATCACGCATGAAGAAGCGCACCGGCTGGATCTCTATTTGGGTGCGCAGGCGGGTCTGCTCAACCAGCGCCACCTTGGGGGTCGCGCCGAATGAACCATGGTTGAGGAACGCGACCGCGGGGTCGAGGTGCCAGTTCGAGGTGAGGTGATTCATGGTCGGGCTCGCGTCATGGGTGGGGCCTCTTCAACGGCCCGCTACGGGGTGGGGACCTGGAGTTGCCGGTGGTTGTTGCGGCCCCAGCAGTGAATGCGCCCGTCGGTGTCGAGCCCGCACGTGTGGTCAGCGCCGCCCGCAAGCTGGGTGAAGATGACGCCCGCTGGCGGTGTGGCCTGGCCCTCGCTGTCATCGCCCCAACAGACGGTCTCGCCACCGGAGTTGATGGCGCATAAATGCTGGCCTGCGCTTGGGAAGAGCTGGCGAAAGTCCCCCGGGGGCGGCTCGGGGCCAGGGCCCCAGCAGGCGATCGTGTTGCCCACCAGTCGGCGGCCGCAGGTCTGGGTCTCCGAGCCGACGAGGCTGTCGGGCGAGAGCAGGTCTTCAGGCACCGCGTGGCGGCCCTCGCGTGAGTCGCCCCAACAGAACGGACGGTCATCGAACAGTTTGAACGCGCAGATATGGTCCTTGCCGACGCCAATGCTGCGCAGCGCACCGATCTCACCGGCGCGCAGGCTGTCTTCTCCCAGACACGCAAAGGCAAGATCCGTCAGTCCGCACGTCACCTGGTCGCCACCCCTGAATTCGCGCACTCCAAAGGAGGGCGTGCCGGGGTGCGCCTGGCCTCGATCGTTGCGACCCCAGCACCGAATCACGAACGCGTCCGCGTCGTACCCGCAGCCTTGATCGTAGCCCAGGCCGAAGGGCGTGAGGGGCTGGTTGGGCGCATTGAGTTGTCCGTGGTTGTTCTGGCCCCAGCACAGCACGCGCTGATCGACGGCGCGTCGACCGCAGGCGAAGTTGCGCCCGCTGGCGACGGCGTCGAAGCGTACGAATGGGACCGGCGGCGGGGCCATGTCGGGCACCGGCGGTGGCGGCGGCGCGGCATCCAGAACGCCCTCATCCTGGCTCAGCATGTCGGGGGCTGGCTCCGGCTGTGGCGCGGGCTGCGGCTCGGGCTCAGGCCGACGCTGGTCGATGACATCTTGGTCGCCGACGCTGCCCAGATCGACGCTGCCCAGATCGACCCAGCCCAGATCCATCTCGTGATTGCCCGGCTTGCGAGACGCCGATTCTGGCGGCTCGGTGGCCGGGAACTCAGCGACGCACGCCCACGCGAACGAAGCCACGACCATCATGGCGCGCAGCCGACCCATTATTCGGGCAGCGCCACGTGGGCTTGCCACGCGACGCCATCAGACACGAAGAAGAGCAGATTTCCGATCAAATGCGGCGCCAACTCGATGCGATCGGCGGTCTGCGTGAGCGCGATCGGCCGGGGCGTGGGCGCGCTGAGATCGACGAGGAACAGGTCGCTGGCGGTGAGCACGGCGCCCTCGTCGCGGGTGCGTTCGAAGACGACGAAGCGGCCGTCAGCGCTGCACCGCGGATGGCTGCCGGCGCCCAGGGCAACCCGCTGGGCGTCCGCGAGGCGGAACAGCCAGAGCCCTTGCACCATGTCCCACCCGACCACATGCGCGCCGTCTGCGCAGGCCTGCACCCGCACCGCGCGCTCGCTGGCGGCGTCGATGCGGTAGGTCACGCCGGCCTCGGTGACCAGCACGCGATCGTCGGAGACGCGCGCGTGCACGGCCGGCAAACGAAACGGCGGCAGCACCGCTTTGCCTTGCAGGTCGTAGGCGAGCAGCGGCGTCGCCGTCGCGCTCTGATCGGGTGTCCGCACGCCCACGACGCGCCCGTCGGCCGACCAGACCGGGCGGCGACCCACGCCCCGACCCGCCGCCAACATGCGCGGCGTGCCATCGGGCAAGTGCATGACGTCAATGCGGCCCATGCCCGCGTGCACCAACAGCAGGCGCGCCCCGTCGGGCGACGGGATCGCCTCGATATATCGGCCGGCGGCGATGGGTCGCAGATCGCTCAGCGCGATGGACGCCCCGTCATAAACAATGGCGGTCAGTCCTTCGGGCGGCACATCGGGCACATGCGCTTGGGCGCTGCCGATCAGGCTGAGCAGCACCGCGGCGCTCATGAGAGCCCGCCGTCGACGCATCACCAGGGCGAGCAGCCCGAAGAGCAGCCACGCATCGCCAGACGACTTGCCGGGCGCGGTCGCGCAGAACGATCCGTCCGAACTCTGGCCAGCACCCTCTGTGGGCGGCCCGGCGTCACCGAAGGGCGGGTTGGGCTCGGGCGCAGGGCCTTCGGGCGCCGGGCCTTCGGGCGCAGGATCTTCGGGCGCAGGATCTTCGGGCTCAGGCGGCGTGGGCGACGGACCTTCAGGCTCGGGTGCCTCGGGCGCGGGGCCTTCCGGCTCCGGCATCGGCGTCGGCTCGGGCTCTGGTCGGGGGTCGGGCTCGGGCTGTGGCGCCGGCTCGGGTTGCGCTTCGGGCTGAGGCGCGGGCTCCGGCTCAGGCTCGGGATCCATGCCGCGGCGCAGGCCCACCGAGCACCAGGTCTCGGCGCCGGCGATCACATCGCAGCGGCGCGTGGCGGCCACGAATCCGTCCTGGGTGGCGCGCACGTTATACGATCCGGGCGCCCTCTGGAGGCGCCACAGCGCGGTCTGGTTGGCCAGGGCGGGTCGTTCATCGCCGACCTCAATCTGCGCGCCATCGAGCCGGCGGGTGGTGTCTTCAAAGCCGATCCCGACGTCTTCGAACACCACGCCGATCAGCGTGCCGCGCCCGCCCGGTGGCGGATCGACCGGGGGATTGACGCCGAGCTGCTGGGCGATGGCGCGGGCATGGGCCGCGGCGATGTTCTGGCGTTCGCCGGCGTCGTTGAGCAGGCCCGCGTCGGGATCGCAGCGGTTGATGAAGGCCATCTCGGTGAGCGCGGCCGGCATCGCCGTCGCGGTCAGCACGGTGAAGTTGCCCTCCTTGACGCCGCGATCGCGCAGGCCCCATTCGGCGACCATCTCGGCCTGCAGGCGGGTGGCGAGCTGCCGCGATGTGGCCGAGCCCCCCACCGCGATCCAGGTCTCGGTGCCCGAGGCGGCTGCGCCGGCGTTGGCGTTGTTATGCAGGCTCACGAACAGGCGCGCGCCGCGATCGTTCGCGAAGGTCGCGCGCGCGCGCAGCTCGACGAACACGTCGTTGTCGCGCGTCATGGCGACCTGGGCGGATCCGGCCAGCAGATCACGAATCCGGCGGCCGATGTCGACGTTCTGCACCTTCTCTTGCAACCCGTTGCAGCCGACCGCGCCGGGATCACGCCCGCCATGGCCGGGATCGATGACGACGAGCGGCTGGGCAGACGCGCTGGTCGCGCAGATCAGCGCCAGCACCCCGGCCGCGTATTCGAAACGAAACCCCATCAAACCCCCCACGCTCTCAACCATCCTGCCGGCAGCCACGCGAGCGCCCGACCATCAACGATGGCATTGCTTGTCTTTGTCGATGCATGTGTCGCCGCAGGGCTTGCCCTTCTTGCAGGTGGGCGCGTCGCTGCCGCAGCCGGCGAGGCCCAGCGCGAGCCCAAAGGCGAGGATCCAGATCTTCATGCCGACTCTCCCTGCGCGGCTGACCAGCTCTCGGCCACGGCGCGCATTTGCGTTTGCCACTCGAGCACTTGCGGCTCATCGACCTGCAGCAGTCGAGCCACTGTACGCGGCGATCGACCATCAGTGTACATGAGCCGGAAGGCGAGCAGGGCGCTGGGGTTGAGCTGCGCTCGAAGGTGTGTCCACAGCGGGTCGAGGGCGTCATCTCGGGCGGGCTCTGGCGCCGGGGGGGGCACGTCGCCGAGCACGAGGGTCATCTGGGCGTCGCACATGGTCAGCGTCAGGTCGGGCAGGTCGAGGCTCGAGTCTTCTAGAGTACGCAACCGCGGATCGGCCAGGCAGTGCGTCCACAGCGTCTGGACCATCGTGTCGATCTCGAAGTCGTCTGCCCCACCGCGGCGACGGACCTGCTGGCGTACCCGCGCGTTGATGACGGGCAGCATGCGCCGGGCGAGCAGCCGCAGCGCCCCCTTGTTGCCGTCGAGCGCGCGGTGAATCAGCGTCGTCAGGCGCAGACCGTCCATCAGGGCGCCTCGGGCTGGTAGAGCACGGCTTGCGACATCCAGCGCACGCCGGCTTGCCCCAGATGGCGATCGACGAGGCGCCCGTTCTGCATCGTGAGGACGCGGCCCTCGGGCATCAACGCGACATGCACAGAGTAGCGTCCATATCGTTGAAACCATTGGTCGATCGGTGCTTCGACCAGCACGACGCCGTCGGCGCCAACCTGGGCGGTGAGCCCGCTGCGATGCAGCCCGTCGTCATGCCCGATGAAGACCTGCGCTTGCAGCGGGCGCGTCGGGATGGTCACCGGCAGCAAGCGTAAGGTCAGTTGGCCGTTGAAGACCCGTACCAGGCCATCTTGAGCGGCGGGGGCGAACTCGATGGCGAAGTTGGGGAGCGCGGGGTTGGGCACCAGCATGACGCCAAAGACCGAGGCCAGCGCGAGCAGGGCGCCGCCGAACGCCCAGGGCCAACGTCGAGCATGGGGCAGGCTGCGCGGACCGGCCAGCCCGACCTCGATGGCCCGGCGCATCTGGCGCTCGTCCGGGCGCGCATCGAAGTGGGCGAAGAGTCGGCGCGCGTTGTGATCGGCAGCGAGCCGGCGGTGGATGGCGCGGGTGATCGCGTCGGGCACACGGACCGCGCGGACCGCTGCAACCTCGCGGGTGGAGACCGGCCTGTCCGGTGCGGCCTCGGGCACGCGTCGGAGCAGATCGTCAACGGCCTGATGGGGGCGGCTCATCGAGCCCAGTGTCGCGCATCGTCGCCGACAGCGCCAGCGTCGATCAGTGCGCGGGCTTGGCCGGCGCGGGGGCGGGGCCGTTGGCGCCGCACTCAGACACGCACCGCGTGCTGACCTCGCTCACGAGGGTGCAGCGATCGAGGCTGAAGTCCCACTCAAGCGTGCATTGTGCGCAGCACGCTTGCTCGGTCTTGACGGCCGTATTCGATGCGTACTCCATCTTCTTCTCTGCCTTGACGCGGCCCATGCCGGCCTCGCCGTCAAGGACCGTGCGCACGGCGCTGTCGCCAGCGCTCGACAGGGCAGGGCCCAGCAGCGCGATGGCGAAGAATCCCAGGGTGCCGACAAGCACCATCCAAGCCTTGGAACTCGAGCTCAAGATTGCCTCCTCATTTGGAGTCCGGTCGTTTCGCGCGCACACTACCGAGTCGGCTTGCGTGACGCCAGACACCTGTCTGGATACCTGCCTTGATACGCGTCAGGGCCCGTTTGCGATCACCAGGGGATCAGGTGCCCTTGATGTTCGCAACGGGATACAAGCGACGGTGCAACGACGCGATCTTTTCGGTCTCGAGCACGTCGATCACCGCGTCGAGATCCTTGTAGACGTGGTGGCACTCGTCGAGCGGCGTTCGGGCCGTGTTGCCCACCACTCCGGTGATCGGCACCCCGCCCAGGGTGCGCTGGATGGTGCGCATCTCGGCGTCGATCTCGTCGTGAATATGCACCAAGCTGCGCCGGGCCTGACCGCGGCCCATCACCCGCCCGCTGCCGTGGTTGACCGAGCAGGCCGATCGCGTCGCGCCCGCCTGTGGGAACAAGATCGCCGCGCCATCGAGCATCGATCCGGGGATCAGACACGGATGCCCCGTGCCCTCCCAGCGCGTGCCCTTCAAGTCGGGGTGATGCCCCGGGAACGCCCGCGTGGCGCCCTTGCGATGCACGAAGCCCCGCTGGGTCGAGCCGTCGGGCAGCAGCAAGGTCTCGTTCTGCACCAGGTTGTGCGAGATCTCGTAGTACAGCTCCAAGTCGGCCTTGAAGACCTCTTGCGTCGCCTCGCGGATGCCGTGGGTGATCATGTGCCGGTTGGCGACGGCGTAGTTGGCCGCTGAGTTGTGATGGTCCCAGTATTGGCGGCCCAGCGACTCGTCGAGGCGCAGCCACGACTCTTCGCGCTTCTGCTTGGGCAGGCCGCGCAGCTTGGCGCCTTCATAGAAGAAGTGGTTCGCCGTCTGCCAGCCATAGCCCCGCGATCCGCAGTGCACCATGATCCACACCGAGCCGTCGTCGCGATCGACCTGCATCTCGATGAAGTGGTTGCCGCCGCCCACCGACCCCAGCTGTGGTCGAGCCTTGCGCGCCGCGCGCTCGATCATCTTGGGCCGAAACGCGTCGCCCACCTCGATGAACTGCCGCTCGCACAGGTCGGCGCTGACACCCAACGCCTTGGCGCCATAGTGATAGACGTCGTCGATGAGGCTCTGCTTGACCGGGCGCGCTCCGGGCGGGCGGTGGTTGCCCAGGCCCGTCGCGACGCGATGCTCCACCGCGTCGACCCAGCGCCTTCGAGCGTCCCAATCGGCCACGTCGGCCGCGTGCAGCCCGGGCACTCGCATGTAGGCGACGCCGCAAGAGATGTCGTAGCCCGAGCCCGCCTGCACGATGGTGTCTTCGGTGACGAGCACGCCGCCGACCGGGATGCCGTAGCCCAGGTGGGTGTCGGGCATGAGGTGCAAGCCGATGGCGCCGGGGTACTTCGTGGCCATCGCCGCTTGTCGCCACAGCGACTCGTCGGTCTGTTCAAACAGCGCTGGGCTCAGCCAGGCGTCGACCTGGATGCGCATGTCACCGACGGGCGGGAGGATGTAGTGGCCGGCGGACTGCTGCACGACCTGGGATCGAAAGCTCATGGACGGCCCCTGCGAGGATCAGGGGCCGAGGGTAGCGTAGATGAAGGCGCCGCGGCTCAAAGTTGAGCCTCTGATGGCCGACATCCGACCTACATCTGACCGTCGCCGTTCATCTTCTTGAGCTCCTCAAAGCCCGGCAGCGACGACAGATCCGGCACGACGACGATCTCGATGCGGCGGTTGCGGGCCTTGCCCTCGTCGGTCTCATTGTCGCCCACGGGCTTGTGCTCGCCGTAGCTGGCACCCGACAGGCGCTTGGGCGGCATGCCAGCGCCGATCATCGTCTCGACGACGGTCAGCGCGCGGGCCGAGGCGAGCACCCAGTTGTTGGCGAAGCGGTTGTTGCTGATGGGCACGTTGTCGGTGTGGCCTTCGACCTGGAAGGCGCGCTCGGGGATGGTCACGAGCAGGCCGGCGACCTCTTCGACCGCGGCAGTGCCCTCGGCCGAGAGCCTCGCCTTGCCCGAGTCGAAGAGCACGTCGGTGGCCAACTCGACGACCATGCGGCCGTCGACCATCTTGACGCGCAAGCGACCGGCGTCCATGAGCGGCTTGAAGCGGTCGAGCAGGCTCTTGAACTCGGCCACGCGGGCCTCAGCCGCCCGGCGACGCGCTTCGAGCTCGCGCAGCGCGGCCTGCATGTCTTCGATGGACTCGGTGAGCTGGCTCTGATCCTTGAGCAGGTTGGCCTTCTCGACGGTGAGCTCCTGCAGGCGCAGCTCGAGGGCCTCTTTGTCGCGCGAGAGCACAGCGACCTTGCCCTGCTCTTCGGCCAGCGCGGCCTCGAGGCTCTTGCCGCGCTCGACCTCGGCGGCGTGCTTGGTGAGCAGCGCGTCATGGGTCCCCGACGACACGCAGCCGACCATTAAGCTGAGCAGAGCAGACATCAGAACAAGACGCATCGCAGACTCCTGGACAGGGCTCGAATCAGTGAGATCTGATCCGATGGCCGCCTATATCACGGCCAGCCCAGGAGTTCTCTCAATGTCAGCCCAATTGCGGTGCTCAGCGCGTTGGCCAGCAGCGCGACCAACATGGCACGTCGCATACCGAACATGTGCAGCCAGAGCGCCTCGACGCAGATCGCGATCGCCTCGGCGGCCAGCACATACGAGAGCCAACCGCCGCCCCATAAATCAGGCAGCACCAAGAAGATGAAGGGGTGGGTCAAGGTGCTGGCGCCCAGGGCGATCAGCCAGCGCCGGCGGCGATCGCCGAACGCCCGGGCATAGATCGGCGCCTCGACAAGCTGGGTGAGCAGGAAGGCGTTGAGCCAAGCGACGATCACGCCCGGCTCATGGCGCCAGATCGACCAAAAACGTGCCGCGATCGCTCACATATGCGACGAAGCGCCGGCTGCCCGACACCACGATGCGCTCGACCACCGGCGCCCAACCCGTCGCCGCGCCGGTCGCTGGATCGAGCGCGTAGAGCCAGTCGTCGCGCGTAAAGCCCAGCGCCATCTGGGCGTTGAGGCTGGTGATGTCGCTGACAGACTCGGCGAAGAGCGTCGCGGGTCCGGGCGGGATCGGCGCGCGCACGTAGCCATCGGCGCCCAAGGCATAGACCGCCGCGTTGCCGCGCTCAACGACTCGCCGCGCCCGGGGGGCGCCCTCAACAAGCGCCGCGGGGGGCGCGGCTTGACCGGGGCCTGGCAGCCACCACAGCCGTCCGCCGTCAGGCTGCCACGCCGTCGCGCCGGAGTTGAGCCCCTGCAGCGTGATCAGGCCGTCGATCTGTAAGTGCATCGCAGCGCCGCCGGGCACGGCCGTGTAGGCGACGCCGTCGACCAACGCGATGAGCCCGGGGCCCTGGGTGGTGAACTGGATGCGTTGACCGTCGAGCAGTCGATCCGGCATGCCGTCGAGGGTCGCGGTCCACAGCCCGTCGTCGGGGCGGACGATGTAGTAGCGCTCGCCCACGAGGCGCAGCGTGTTCGCGTCAACCGCGTCGATGAGGCTGCGCTCGCCGTCGTCGTCGAGCATGAAGAGGTGCTCGAGGCCGGGCTGGGCCGCGTCTTCACGCCAGAACAGCAGCCGCCCGCCGGCGAGGAACCGGGGGCGCGGGCTGGCGATGACGTCTTCGGCGATGACCCGCGCGTCGGCGTCGGGCTCCCACCGGGTCAGCGCGCCGTCGGGGCCCAGCCAGAGCAGCCCGGTGCGTCCAGGCGTGGTGCTCAAGAAGGCGTTGGTGGCCGGGGTCATGCCCGAGATCGGCTCCGCGGGCTCCAGGTCGCCGCCGCGCCAGATGTCGAAGGTGTCGTCGTCGCGCGCCTGCGCCCAGGCCGGGCTGCCGTCGGCCAACTCGGTGACCAGCAGCCACGGTACGCCTTCGCCCAGCACCCGCGCCGCAGCGCCGGGTGAACCCACGGCCAGGGTCGAGAGGCCGTCGCGTGTGCCGGTCATGCCCAGGGCCTCGTCGCCCCGCCAACGCACCCAGGGCTGGGCCTCTTCGAAGAGCCGCAGGCGATCGCCGTCTTCGAGATCGATGACCTCGATGTTGCCGGCGAGCCCAACCTCAACGCGCCGGCGCACCGCAACTTGAGGGCGCCCCGGCACGAAGCCCAGGAACACCTCAAAGTCGCGCGCCAGCAACTCGAGAGGCTGATCGCCCACGGCCGTGCCGCGTCGCCAGAGGGCATCGTCCTGCGACCAGATGATCCAGGCGTCGTCGCTGCTAAACCGCAACTGCGCCCCGGCAGCCGGGCCAACTCGACGCCCGCGATACAGCAAAACCGCCTCATCCAGCGCGCCGTCGCCCTGCTCGGGCACCTCGACGTCGCGGGTGAGCGACTGATGCTGGGGCGCCGAGATGCTGAGCGTGACGGGCCCGGGTGGCAGGGGGCCGATGCGGAAGGCGCCCGCAGCGTTTGTTTGAGCGCGCACGTCACCCGCCGCGATGTCGACCGGCGTGCGTCCATCGGCGGCCTGCGCGACGCCGGTGATGAAGCCGCCCAGCAACGCACCGTCCCGATCAATTGCGCCGTCCCGATCAATTGCGCCGTCGGGATCGAGCGCACCGTCGGGATCGAGCGCACCGTCGGGATCGAGCGCACCGTCGGGATCGAGCGCACCGTCGGGATCGAGCGCACCGTCGGGA
>JBNMOZ010000070.1:0-14777 GCA_051276005.1 Bradymonadia bacterium
CCCCCGAAGTGCTGGGCGACGCGGTCGCCGCAGCGCTCGCGCAGGCCCTGACCCCCTCCGAGCAGAGCGCCGCGACCATCGCGATCTACGACACCATCGCCGCGTCCCGCGTGACCCTCTTGGACTGGGAGTCGGCCTGGTACACCGCGGCGCTCCCCCCGCCGCCCGCCACCGTGCTGGTGACCGGCGCCGGCGCCGGCCTCGAGGTCGGCGCCCTGCTCGATCGGGGCTACACGGTCGACGCCGCCGAGCCCGCGCCGGCGCTGCTGCGCCAACTCAGCGATCGCCTGCAGACGTCGCCACCCCGCGCCGCTGAGTGTGTCGACCACGCCGGCGCTCTGCGCGCGGGCGTCGGCCCCTACGCCGCCATCATCTTCGGCTGGGGCAGCTTCACGTGCGTCCTGGATCCCGCCGCGCAGCTCGCCGACCTGAGGGCGGCATCGAACGCATGCAAGGGTCCGATTCTAATCAGCTTCTGGATGCATGAAACCGCCGGTGACGCGCCCTCACACCGGCTCGCCCGCGGGGGGCGGGCCCTGGGTCGGCGCATCGCTCGCCTGCGCGGCCTCTCGCCCAGGGGCGACGTGCGTTTCCGGCATTGGTGCGGCTTTGGATATGTGTTTGCCCGCGCCGAGATTGAGGCTCTCGCGGCGCAGATCGGCCGACATGTCGTCTGGGGGGTGGGTCAATATCCGCATGCGACCCTCTTGCCTGTTGCCGACCCGCCCCGAGCCCGTTAAACCTGTTGCGTTCAATCGGGTGCGCTCAGCCCGTCGCGCTCTACAATGTCCGCTCAGCCGAGGATTCGACCATGGCCGCCTTTCAGTCCGTCGCCCACATGTTCCGTGACCGCGTCGCCACCACGCCCGACCTTGAGGCGTTCTCCTTCAAGAAGGCTGGCCAGTGGACGGCGTTGAACTGGTCGCAGGTCGCAGCCGAGGTCGACCAGATCGCCGGCGGCCTCAAGGCGCTGGGCATTGACGACGAGCAGCGCGTCGGCATCTTGTCGAACACCCGCATCGAGTGGCTGCTGGCCGACATCGGCATCATGTGCGCGTTCGGCGCGGCGACCACCATCTACCCGTCGAGCACCGCCGAGGACTGCCACTACATCCTCGACAACTCCGAGTCGGTGATCTGCTTCGTCGAGAACGACGATCAGGTGGCCAAGCTGCAATCCCGGCGCGACGAGCTGACCGGACTCAAGCATCTGATCGTCATCGACGGCACCGACGGCGCGCATGACGGCTGGGTCATCGGGTGGGACGCCTTCAAGGCCAAGGGCGCCGCCTGGAACGTCGCCAACCCCAACGGCCTGCAAGAGACCATCGATCGCGCCCAGCCAGAGAACCTCGCCACGCTCATCTACACCTCGGGCACCACCGGCAAGCCCAAGGGCGTTGAGCTGCTGCACGACTGCTGGCTCTTCGAGGGTGAGGCGGTCATGAGCCTGGGCATCATGTCGTCGGCAGACAAGCAGTTCCTCTGGCTGCCCATGTCGCACAGCTTCGGCAAGGTCCTCGAGATCTTGGCGATCGCAGGCGGCGTGCCCACCGCGGTCGACGGTGAGATCCCCAAGATCGTCGAGAACCTGGCGGTCATTCGCCCCACGTTCATGGCGGCCGCGCCGCGCATCTTTGAGAAGGTCTACAACAAGGTCATCAGCGGCGCGAAGCAGGCCGGCGGACTCAAGTACAAGATCTTCAAGTGGTCGGTCGGCGTGGGCACCGAGGTCTCCAAGATCAAGCAGGCGGGCGGCGAGCCCGGCGGCCTGTTGGCCATCAAGCACAAGATCGCCGACAAGCTGGTCTTCTCGAAGCTGCGCGCGCTCTTCGGCGACCGCGTCCGCTACTTCATCTCGGGCTCGGCGCCGCTCAACCGCGACATCGCCGAGTTCTTCCACGCCGCCGGCCTGCTGATCCTCGAGGGCTACGGCCTGACCGAGTCCAGCGCCGCGTCGTTCGTGAACACCCCGCAGCACAACAAGTTCGGCAGCGTCGGCAAGCCCCTGCCCGGCCTCGACGTGAAGATCGCCAGCGATGGCGAGATCCTGTTCAAGGGCCGCGGCGTGATGCGCGGCTACTACAAGATGCCCGAGGTGACGGCAGAGACGCTCATCGACGGCTGGCTGCACACCGGTGACATCGGCGAGCTCGACGCCGACGGCCACCTCAAGATCACCGACCGCAAGAAGAACCTCATCAAGACCTCGGGCGGCAAGTACGTCGCCCCGCAGGCGCTCGAGGGCGCTTTCAAGGCCGTCTGCACGCTGGTCGGCCAGATCGTGGTGCACGGCGACAAGCGCAACTTCTGCTCGGCGCTCATCACGGCCGATCCCGACGCCATCGTGGCCTGGGCCGAAGCCAACGAGATCGCCGAACGCGACTACACCGCGCTCACCAAGCTGCCCCAGGTCGTCGCGCTGTTCCAGGAGTCCATCGACCGCCTCAACGCCAACCTGGCGAGCTTCGAGACGATCAAGAAGTGGGCGCTGCTGCCCGAGGACTTCACCATCGAGGGCGGCGAGTTGACGCCGAGCATGAAGGTCAAGCGCAAGTCGGTCGAGACGAAGTACGCGGGCATGCTCGACGGCTTCTACGACAAGGCCTTCGAGCAGCTCTAATCAATATGGTACAGCCCCCACCCGATCAGCCCCCACCCGATCAGCCCCCACTCGATCAGCCCCCACCCGATCAGTCTGGCTTCACGCCCGCGCTGGCGGCGTCACCGTCTGCCGCGGGCTCGGCGCCGGGCGGTCCGCTGCCCCCCACCCGTCTGCACAGCTTTGAGTCGTTCGACGGCACCCGCATCGCCTGGCGCGTCGTCGGCGATGCGAGCGACTCTAGCAAGCCCTGGTTGATCCTGTGTCATGGCTACGGTGGCACCTTCAGCACATGGGAGCCCATCGTCCATCGCCTGGCCGACTGCGCCCGCGTGCTCATGTGGGACTACCGCGGCATGCACCACAGCGACACCCCCGCTGACACATCGCGGCTGCGCGTCGAAGACCATGTGCGCGACCTGGCGGGCATCATCGCGCGCGAGGGCATATCGCAGGCGTTCATCGGGGGGTGGAGCGTCGGCGTGCAGGTCGCGCTTGAGGCCTGGCGGCGACTGACCGACGGCGGCGCGTTCACCGTGCAGGGTCTCATGTTGGTCTGTGGCGCCTATGAGCGCATCTTGCACGAGGCCCGTGGCGGCGGGCGCATGGCTCAGATGCAGTCGCGGGCCATGGTGCGCGCCGTCAGCGCAGCCGATCGCGCCCTGCCCTTACTGCGCGGCCCGCTCAAGCGCATCACCGGCAGCCCGATCGCCCTGCCGATGGCTGAGCGCCTGGGCATCTGCACCGGACAGCCCCCCGCGCTCATCCCCGCGATACACGCGATCCTCGACATGAACCTGCGGCAGTACATGCGCATGATCCGGCTCGCTGACGATCATCAGACCCGTCACTACCTGGCCGAGGTCGACGTGCCGGTGCTTGTCGTCGCGGGCGGGCGCGATCCGCTCACGCCCCTGCCCATCGCGCGACGCCTCGTCGAGCAGCTGCCCAACGGCCGCCTGTTCGTCGAACCGGCCGGCACCCATTACGCGCTCGTCGAGTTCCCAGGCGAGATCGCGGCCGCGTTTCGCGCACACATCGCCGAGGCTCAAGCCGCCGAAGCGTTTGCCGCACCCGCCACCGCCGACCCATCCGCGACCGAAGGCTCCTAATGCACGCTCAAGAGTTCGAGACGATCCTGCAGCAGACCCTTGAGAACGGCCATATGTCGCGCAGCGAGACGAAGGCCATCCGCGCCATCGCCGCCGAGACGCCCGCCGATCAGGTGCCTGCATTGCGCAGTCGAATCTTCGCGGTGGCCCGCACGGCGGCCGATGAGCGGCACCCCGGCCAGGTGATGGATTGGATGGAGGGCGCGCTCAAGGCGCTCATCCAGCCGGCCCCAGTGACCCATCGCGCCGATGTGTACTTCAGCCCCGGCGAAGACTGCCGCAACGCCATCATCGGCCTGCTCAAGAGCGCCCGCGAGACCATCGATCTGTGTGTGTTCACCATCACCGACAACGGCGTGTCCAAAGAGATCTACGCCGCCAGCCGACGCGGCGTGAAGGTGCGCCTGATCACCGACAACGACAAGGCCACCGACCGCGGCAGCGACATCGATGATCTTGAGCGCGCGGGCGTGCCGGTGCGCGTCGATCACACCGAAAACCACATGCACCACAAGTTCGCGATCTTCGATGCAGAGACCGTGTTGACCGGCAGCTACAACTGGACGCGATCGGCATATACGCGCAACCAGGAGAACGTCATCATCAGCGATGATGTGCGATTCGTCCGGCAGTTCGAGGCAGGCTTCAACACCCTGTGGGCTCAATTCCGGTAGCGATGCACGGCAGTGTTGGCTGGCCACGACGCTCTCGGATGAGCCCACGCGCCCCACATTTGCGATCACATTCAGACACACCTACCGCTTTACGGTACTCTGCCGGCGCATTGAGACGATCCGAGGGGGACCGACATTGAAGATTCGCGAACTGATGATGGGGGCCGCGCTGGCCACGAGCTGGGCCTGCACTGATGAGCCGGCCACACAGGCTGAGCCCGCACCGGTACCCGGTGATGAGACGCCCTGCATCGGCAAGTGCGACAGCGCCGACTCCGTCGTCGATACCTCGCGGTACACGGTCGACCTCGACGCCGCGAACGCGATCTGGGCGCGCGGTGGCCCCAAGGCCGAGACCGTAGCCGACCTGTACACCGTGTCTGTCAAGCTGCCCAACGGCATGGCGGCCAAGGCCCCGACCCACCTGTTCGGCGGCCCCGTCGTGCCTGTGCCGTACCATGACGACGACGGCCCGCATGTGGTCGACGCCAAGGGGCAGATCATCTTCCAAGGCGATCGCGAGTTGGCCCGGTTCTTCGCGCCCGATGACATCGGCTACGCCATCAAGCACCACCGCCCTGAGTCGCGGGTGCTCGACTTCGGTCAGCTGGCGGGCAACGGCGCCACGGCCGACGCCCTCAAGGAAGATCTCAAGCTCCAGGACACCCACATCGAGCTGGTCGTGGGCGTCATGCGCCCCGTCGGCGACTCGGGCGACCTTGAGGCCGGCGTGATTACGCTGAACAACCCACAGGGCTACCAGGACGGCCGGTTTGGCGATGAGACCTACAGCATGGTCTTCGTCAAGCCCGCGTACCCGGCCTACATGCCGCCCGAGCTGCAGGGCAGCTTCCGCGACAACATCCGCACCATGATGCTCGGCTTCAACGCCGTCTCCAAGTTCCCCGGCGACTACAACGGCGGCGATCCGCTGGCGGCGTCGACCCCCGACAAGGTGCGCTTTCACGTCGCGCAGATGGTCAAGGCCGTCGCAGGCGACGACGAAGCCCGCGGCTGGTTCCGCGATCCGGCGAACATGATCTACTGCGCCGAGCTGGCCCATGTGGCCACCAGCGCGGGCGTGCTCGTGCCGCTCAACAGGCCCGGCCTGGTCGACAGCGGGCTGGTCGACGACGCCACCTACGCGCGCTTCGCGCAGCTGGTCGACGCGCATAACAACGGCGATCGCACGCCCTTCACCGACCTCAACAGCAACCAGTACGCCCAGTACGTCTGGGCGACCATGGCCGACGAAGGCCTGCGCGCGCTGCCGGAGTACGCCACCGACGCGTCCGAGAAGGACAAGCTCGGCTTCCGCCCGATGACCATCGTCGAGATCGTCGAAGGCTTCCTCAAGACCCACCTGCCGCGCAACGAGCCGGCGCTGGGTGGCGAGGCGCTCGCGCCCGTGCAAGCCGCCGTGCTGATCGCGATGAAGCCCGCGCTCTACGAGACGATGGGCATCGACACCGGCCTGCACGACAGCATCGTCACTGGCATCGAGGCCAACCTGTCGCGCCTGACCGAAGACCTGGCCGACCCCGAGGTCGACGCGGTCGTGCGCGCCGAGCTGGAAGCCGAGCAGGCCCAGCTGCAGATCGATCTGGAGAAGGCCAAGGCCGTGCAGCAGGCCCTCGGTCAGAAGCAGGCCGGCATGGACGCCTTCTTCGACCAGCTCGTCGCCGTCATCGGCACCTCGTACGGCAGCTATGACGAGTTCCGCGCCACCGTGGCCCCCCTGCTGGCCCAGGCCCGCACCCTCGCGAGCCCGCGCGGCGAAGACGGCAACGGCTTCTTCGTGCCGCCCAGCGCGCTGCACCTGATCGCCCAGAAGAACTGCGACGGCGACCTGCGCTGCGGCGGCCTGCTGGGCCTCGACTACGTGGGACACGGCATTCACATGTCGGCGATCAACGTGGCCCAGCCGCCCCCGGTGGTCGAGCCCACCGCCATCATCGGCATCTCCAGCGCGATCCCGCGTCCGGGCAGCGACTACAACGGCGACGGCAGCGTCGACGTGCGTGACGACGAGGTGGTCTACATCTCGAACGACGGCGACAAGGACGGCGACGTCAGCGGCTGGACGCTCTCGGACAAGGTCGCGGTGCGGTTTACGTTCCCGGACAACAGCACGCTCGACGCGTTCTTCCTGGTCTCCGTGCTCGGCAAGCTCGAGCGCCCAGACGCCCAGGCCTTCTCGGCCGACGGCCTGGGTCTCAACGATCGCGGCGACGAGTTGACCTTGCGCGACGCCGAGGGGACGGTCATCGACGTGCTCCGCTGGGACACGGTCGAGGTCGACCAGGAGGTCCGCCAGGGCGACTTCGAGTAGCCGATCAGTAAGTGCGAGCCTGCCAAGGCGCCTGTTCTGCGCGCCTGATCCCCGACAAACAGCTCAAAGTCGTCCCATGCCCGGTGGGTCCCCAATTATCTCGGGATCGTACCCCCATACTCGCGTCATACTGCCCGTGAACGACCCTTGGAGACTGCGTGCGCACCTCTTCTCTGTGCCTTGTCCTCTGCGCGACCGCCCTCTGGGCCTGTGACGATGGTGGCGGTGGCACCGGCACCCAAGACGCGGCGTTCGCCCCCGACACCGGCGCTCGCGTCGACGGCGGGGCGTTCGTTGATGCCATTGTGGGCGACGCGGCGCCGATGTCTGACGCGGGGCCCGTGCCCGATGCCGCACCCATGATCGACGCCGGTCAAATTCCGGGCGATGATCAGGACGGCGATGGGGTGGTCGACGCGCGCGACAACTGTCCTGGCGCGCCCAACCCCGACCAGGGCGATGTGGACGGCGATGGCGCGGGTGACGCCTGCGACGCCCAGCCCGACGTGGCGAACTATCGCCTGCGTCGCGGCATGGTGCTGCAGTTTGGCGGCCGCGCGATGGACGCCAACCGCACCCTGGACGCCGCTGGGCGGGCCGGCGCCCAGTCGTCCCAAGGCCCCCGGTTCAAGCTCAACGGCGGCGTGTCACCATGATGAATGCCGCAACAAATAATCTCGCTCTCAAGAGGTCACCCATGAAGTTGATTCTGCGTCTACTGGCGTTGCTGTGTCTCTTCGCCGCCACGCCGGCCGTCGCGCAAGAGACGGTCACGCTGACCTTCAAGGGCGACCTGAGCGATCTGGCCGACGCCCCCGTGTCAGCCGATTTGCCGTTTACCTTCCACATCTACGATCAGCCCGAGGGCGGCGCCGCGCTGTGGACCGAGGCCAGCCAGGTCGCCGTGGTCGACGGCCAGTTCACCGCCGTGCTGGGCGCGAGCGAAGCGCTGCCCGTCAGCCTGGCGAGCACGCCCACGCTCTACCTGGGCGTGCAGATCGGTGACGACGATGAGCAGACGCCGCGCATGCGGCTCGGCGGCGCGGTTCGGGCACTCTGGGCGGCTGAGGCCCAGGACGCGGTGGGCGAGATTCACCCGCTGTCGGTGAGCATCGGCGACACATTGGTGATCAACGCCGACGGACAATGGGTGGGTGAGCGCATTGGGATTGAGGGGCCCGCCGGGCCGGCTGGAGCGCCCGGTGAAGCCGGCCCAGACGGTGCGGATGGACCACCAGGGCCCGCCGGCGCAGACGGGCAAGGTCTGGCCGGCGCGCAAGGCCCCGCCGGCCCAGTCGGCCCAGTCGGTGCGAACGGTCCAGTCGGTGCGAACGGCGCACGAGGCCCCGCGGGTGCGAACGGCGCGCAAGGTCCAGTCGGCGCGAACGGCGCGCGAGGCCCAGTCGGCGCGAACGGCGCGCAGGGCCCAGTCGGCGCGAACGGCGCGCGAGGCCCAGTCGGCGCGAACGGCGCGCAGGGCCCAGTCGGCGCGCGAGGCCCAGTCGGCGCGAACGGCGCGCAGGGGCCCCAGGGCCCGCAGGGTGAGTTCGCCCCAATCCCGCTGAGCCTGGCCATCTTTGGCGCGGGCCCGATCGAGCATTATGACGATGGCAACTGGGTGCTCGACACCACGGCATCCGACACGATCCGATGGCGTCAGACGGGCCCTGGCTTCTTCAACATCGGCTTCATCTCTCCGACGCAATGTGGGGCCGGCACAGCGACGATGCAGTCGACGTTCCGCTTCTCAGTTGCGGCCGGCAATACGTCGACCGCGACCCTGTGCGCGGAAGGCAGCCTGATGCTCGTTCAGGTGTACCAGAGCGGCGGGTCGGCCACGTGGTTTCGCTGCTGGCGCCACACCGGTAACGCCAACGCTTGCCAGCGCTTGTTCTGATCGATGGGATGGCTCGGCGCGATCGCGCTCCCCCTCGCAGCGGTCGCGCTGTTCATGAGCCTCAACCGGCCTGATGCAGCCCCGCGCGCCGTACCGGCCTCCGAGGCCTGCGCCTGCGACACCACCGCCTTGCGAGCGCGGCTCACCGCGTTGCAGTCGCGCATCGACAGCCTCGAAGCGCGACCGACCACGGCGCCATCGACAGCATCGCCGGTCGTCTCTCGCGACGCCCGCGATCCCGAAGACGCCGCCCCCGAGTCCACCGCCACCGCATCTCTACGTCAGCTGACCGTCGATCAACCGGGGCTCACGGTGCACGAGAGCGGCAATACGCTGCGGGTCACCAACCGTGATCCCGCGCTGACCGGGCAGGTCTTGCAGCTCGAAGCCCAGACCGAAGCCGGCGAGACGAAGATGATCACCATTACGGTGCCGGCGCCCGAGTAGGGCCCGACCGCAGAGTCACGACCTGAAGCGGTTCACGTCGACGCCGTGCCGACGAATCAGCACATACAGCTGCTGGCGCGACAGCCCCATCCAGGCCGCCGCTGCCTTCACGTTGCCGCCATGCTGGCGCAGGGCGTCGCGCACGCGCTGGCTGTCATCATCCTCGGTGGGCGCGCTCGCGGTCGCCGTGGCCCACGCCGGCAAATCAGCGACACCGACGCGCCCACCGCGCCATTCAGCGATGATCTTGAGCTCACCGAGCAGGTTGACCAGCTCCCGAATATTGCCCGGCCACGCGTACCCCAGCAGCGCGTCCATCGCGGGCCCGTCGAAGACGATGGGCGCCCCACCCAGGTGCGCCGCCATGATCAGCCCGAAGTCTTCTCGGCGCGCGGTCAGCCCCGGCAGCTCGATCGTCGACTGCGCCAGTCGCATGCGCAGATCCGCGCGAAAGTCGGGCCGGTCGAGGTCATCGAGCGTGGCCGCGACGACCCGCACATCGACGGCGATCGGGCGATCCTGGCCCACCGGACGCACCGCGCCGGTCTCGAGCACCCGCAGCAGGCTGGCTTGGGCGGCCGCCGGCAGAGCGCCGACCTCATCGAGAAAGAGGGTGCCCCGATGCGCCGCCCGAAACAGCCCGTCGCGGGCCGTCGCCGCTCCGGTGAAGGCGCCCGCCGCGTGACCGAAGAGCGTCGACTCGATGAGGCCAGCGGGCAGCGTCGCGCAGTTGCAGGCGACGCACGCGCCCGGGCGCTGCGAGGCCGCGTGGATGCCTTGCGCGACCCGCTCTTTACCGCTGCCCGTCACCCCTCGAATGAGGATGTTCTGTGCGCTGGGCGCGAGCCGCAGGGCCCGCTGATAGGCCGCGCGCAACGGCCGATGGAAGGTCGCCCATCCCGGCGCGATCGTCGCGGCCGGCACGTCGAGGTCGAGGGGCGCTTCGACGGGGTTGACCGGCTGGTCGAGCCGCAACATGAAGGTCGTCTGGCCCAGCTCGATGCGGTCGCCGTCGTTGAGAGTGTGGGCCTGATTCGGCGCGACGCGGCTGCCGTTGAGCGCGGTGCCGTTGGTCGATCCCAGATCCGTGAGCAGCCAGGCGCGGTTGTGAAGATGCAGGCGAGCGTGGGTGCCCGAGGCCCGCCGGTCGGCGATGCGCAGCGTCAGCGTGTCGCCGGCGCGGTCGATGTCGGTGGCATCGCCCCGGCCGATCGAGACCTGGCGAACACCCAGCAGGGCGTGACTGCTGCCGGGATGGCCCGGCTGATCACGGCGCACCACCCGCGTGAGCACCGCAGCGCGCACATCGATATGCGCGCCATCGCCAGTGCCGGTGGCGTCCTCGGTGCGATCGGTCAGGGTCGACATGCCGGGCAGTCTAACGCATCGAGGGCCCAGCGGGGCGCGGTCACGGCACGCAGCCGTCAAGCCCCTCGTCGACGGCGCCGTCGCAGTCGTTGTCGGCGCCATCGCACCCTTCGGGTCCACTCAACGCGCACGCATACTCGCAGCCGTCTTCGGCGACGCCGTTGAGATCAACCCGCCCGTCCATGCAACGCTCGATCCCGCACTCGGCGTTCTCGCACGCCGCGATGAGCGTAAACGGCGGCGAGCAGAGTGCGCCGCAACCGCCACAATGCTCAGGCGTGCTGTAGATGACATCGCCCTCATTATCGAGGATCGGCTGGCCATTTGCGCGGAGCACGAAGTCCTCGTCCGCCGCGCCATCGCAGTCGTTGTCCGAGCCATCACAGCGCTCGCCCACCACGTTGACGCGCTGATCTGCGGGGCACTCCGCCGGCGGCACAATATCGGCTTCATCGACGTTGCCCGGATCGACGATACACTCGACCGACGGGACGCCGCCGCGGCGCTGGCATTGAAACGTGCCGACGCAGGCGCACGCAGACGCGTCGTCATACATTGGCTTCGAACACAGCGTACCGATCAGCGCCACGCGCTGAGCACCGACGTTGTCGGGTCGGCAATCGCTCGCCTCGCAGCCGTTGTCGGGGTCGCCGTCTAAGTCGAGGAAGCCTACGCGGCAGTCCACGAGGATACATACGCCCTGATCGCAACTGGTCAGGCCGTATGTTCGAGCGCATTCCACGCCACAGCCGCCGCAGTTGGCGACCTGATTGTAGACCAGGTCTTGGACGGTGAAGACCCGCTCGCCGTTCAGGGCGACGGGGTGGCCTAAGTCGTCGGTGAGCACGAAGTCTTCATCGACGCGCTCGTCGCAGTCGTTGTCGTTGCCGGTGCAGCGCTCATTGATGTTCGGGCTGAAGGCGACGCCCTCTCGGCCGTTCGCGGCGCTGTCGTTGCAGTCAAATTCGCAGAAGCCGTCAGGGTTGGGCGCCTCACCATTGTCGCACGGGCGGCACCGCGGGGCGCCATCGCCATCCGCGTCGGTGTCTTCCTCGAAGACGCCGTCGCAGTCATCGTCGAGGCCATTGCAGAGCTCGATCCCCGGCCCGTTGATGCCCTCGCATTGCATTCCAGCGACGCCACAGACGCGCAGGCCCGCCGCGCAGATGCCGTCGAGGCCCGTGTCGCAGGCGTCACCGGTGCGCAACTCGCCGGTGGGATCGGTCAGCGGGTTGCCCTCGTCGACGAGGCCGTCGCAGTCTTCATCGCGACCATCACAGATGCGCTCTTGGCCAAAATCAGGCTGCGTCGAGCCGAAGCACTGCTCCGAGATGCGACCGTCGATGCAGCGGCGCACGCCGTCGAAGCAAACCCCAACGTTGCGCTGCTCAGGCGGCCCGTCCCAGCACCCTGGCAGGTCCATGTCGGCGTCTTCGTCGACGACGCCATCGCAGTCGTCGTCAACGCCGTTGCAGATCTCGGCGCAGGCGCGGTTGACGTCGCCGCTGTCGCAGATCGTGTCGGCGCGGACGCGGCACTCGCAGCCCGTGCTGTCTGGTTGGTCTTCGGCGTTCCAGAACTGGTCCGCGATGGCGACGTCGCCGTCGACATCGTAGAAGCCCGGTCGACACACGGTGCTGCAGCCGAAGCCACCACCGGGCCGCTCGGCGCAGGTCGCGATGGTGTTGTATTCGTCGCTCGCCAGGCTGCAGTCGTTGCCGCAGCGGCCACAATTCGAGCGACTCGTGTAGATCACCGACCCGTCGGGCTGCAGCTGTGCGAAGCCCTCATCGACCCGACCGTCACAGTCATTGTCGGCCTCATCGCAGGCCTCATCTGCCGCGGGGTTGACCTCGAACGCGGTCGGCGCGCCTTCGACGTCATCGCTGGGATCGTTGCGGCAGTCGGGCACCGGATCGCAGGTCAGGAAGCCGTCACCATCCAGGTCGAGTCCCTCGTCGATCTGGCCGTTGCAGTTGTCGTCGATCCCGTTGCACACCTCGGTGATGTCGGGGTTGATCCTGGCACCCAGGCCCTGCACGTCGTTGCAGTCGTGCGGGCCAGCATTGCATGGCTCAGCCACGCAGCGCTGGCAGCTCTGATAGCCGTCACCATCGACATCAAAGCCTTCGTCGGTGACGCCGTCGCAGTCATCATCAACCGCGTTGCCGCAGGTCTCATTGTCTTGCCGTACGCGTCGCGTGGAGCACACCGGCAGGGCGTCCTCGCACGTCACCGCGCCGCCCGCGCAGGCCCCTCGCCCACACGCCGCGCCCAACGGCAGGCGCGCGTCGCTCACCGGATCGAGATAGTGCCGCGCGGTGTCTAAGAAGTCGCTGCTGAAGTCCTCATCGAAGAGACCGTCGCAGTCATTGTCCTGACCGTCGCAGATCTCGTCTTGTATGAACTCTGACGCGTCGCAGACAAGATGCAACCCGTCTTCACTGCAGACGACGCGGGCGTCAGCGCAGGTCCCGATGAGTCCGCACCGGTCATCCTTGAACGCCTCGCTGCCGAAGCCATTAAAGCTGACGGGTCGACCCTCGGGGAAGAAGCCCCTGTAGTCCTCATCGACCAAACCGTCGCAGTCATTGTCGATGTCGTCACAGCGCTCGATCGCCACCGCCGCGCCATCGCATCCGCCCCGGGCCATGCGCTCGGTGTCGCATTCATCATCGTCCTGCTCGTCAGTTCGGCAGGCAGCGCCATCGGGGTTGCAGCCCCAGCGCACGAAGTCGAAGGCGACCGTGCCCTGCGCTTCGGCCCCAAATTCGATGAGCGGTGCGCGATCAGACGGCGCAGCCGGATTGGGCAATTCATCGATCGTCAACGCCGAGGCAGCGAGCGCGCCGTCGATCTCCAACTCAATGACGAACGACCCAGCCTGCGCCTCATCTTCGGCCGCCGCGGGCTTGAAGCTGATGCGATAGGTATGCAGTTGCGTCAGATCCGGCACATCGTCGACCAGCTCGGTGCTGCCACCGTCAGGCTGCGCCAGGCCGATCCGACCGCCGCCGAAGCAGAGCTTGATTTGGTCGGTACGGGTCGGCCACAGGGCCATAACGGCGCTGCACTCGTTTGAATCGGGGCCCAGTTGCAGACGCGCCTCTACGAAGAGGCCCTCAGTAGCGGGCTTATTGAGATCATCGTAGAAGTCGATGGAGAAGATGCGCGGCTCACCGTCTTGCGTGACGCGCAGCATGTCCTCATCAAGCCGGATGCCGTTCGCGAGTCCGCTGGTCTGGCGCACGAACGCGTTGAATGGGTAGGCGCCCGAATCATCAGGACGAGCCGGCACATCGTCGGCGACATAAATCCCGGCGGCGCACCGGTCGATGGGGCCACACCGATCGTTGACACAAGCCAGCGCGAGCGCGCAGTCGCCGTTGACGACGCACGGCTGCCCCTCGGCGCCAAACTCGGCCGGCTTCGAGTCGTCGCAGCCGCTGATCAAGGACAGCAGCACCAGGAGGGAGAGTCTCTGCACGGTAAAAGTTCTCTGTGTCGATCGAGCCTGAATGCCTATTGCGGACGGCGTCATGGCGCGCACCCGTCAAGCCCCTCGTCGAAGGCCCCGTCGCAGTCATTGTCGGTGGCGTCGCACACTTCAGGTCCATTGAACTCGCACGCATACTCGCAGCCGTCTTCGACCTCACCGTTGAGATCGACCCGGCCGTCCTGGCAGAGCTCGATCCCGCACGCCCCCGCCGCGCAGGCGTTGATGAGCGTGAACGGGGGCGCACACACCACGCCGCAGCCACCGCAATGCTCGACCGCGTTATAGATGAGCTCTCCGTCGTTGGAGCGGGCCGGGCCGCCGTTGACAGGATCCGAGAGCACGAAGTCCTCGTCCGCCGCGCCGTCGCAGTCGTTGTCCAGCCCATCACACTGCTCGACCTCGACGTCGGCGCGTTGAGCGGCCGGACATTGCGGAGGCGGCACGATGTCGCCTTCGGCGGGGTTGCCCGCATCGACAACACACTTCACGGTCGGCACACCGCCTTGGAGCAGGCACCGCGACGTACCCAAGCAGCTGCATTCAGATGCGTCGTCATACATCGGCTTGCGGCAAAGCCTCCCGAGCGACTCAAAGGCCTCGACACCCACGTTGTCGGGTTGACAGTCGCTCTGCTCACAGCCGTTGTCGGGGTCGCCGTCCACGTCGAGGAAGCCTGGCCGACAAGAGGTCAATTCACATGTGCCTCTGTCGCAGCTCGCAAATCCATTGGGGCGCACACACTCCAGGCCGCATCCGCCACAGTTGTCGATTTGGTTGTAGATGAGGCTGTCGACCGTGAAGACCCGCTCGCCATTGAGGCCAATGGGAAACCCGCCCACATCGACC
>JBNMOZ010000071.1:0-14625 GCA_051276005.1 Bradymonadia bacterium
CTCCCAGCAGACCGAAATAATCGTCATCGAAGGCGCGCCAGATGGTGTCCATGTATCGGTGCGCGTCGCGGGCAGGGCCGCCGAACAGCTTCATGGAGATGTCTTGCACCGGCGCGGCGCCCAAATAGTCGGTGCTGTAGAAGTTGATGCCGCCCTGCATCAGAGCCTGCCCGTCGGTGGCGATGATTTTCGAGTGATTCCAGCTCAGGAAGTCGTAGTTCATGCTGCCGAAGTACAATCGCAGCGCCGTGTCGGCGGGGACGCCGTCGGTGAGCGCCTGCACTCGGGCCTCGAGCTGATCATCAAAGTCGAAGTCGTTGACCAGCCACCCGAAGAAGAAGCGCACCTCAACCGGGGCGCCCGTGTCGTGCAGGTAGCGCAGGGCGTTGCGCAGCGCGATGAGGAAGCGCCCTCGTTGAATTGGGCCGACGCCGGCGGCGTTGTCGGGGAAGTCGAGGCTCGAGACGTCGGCGACCCGTTCGGCCCGCGCCAGCGCTTGGTACATCTCGTCCCAGATGTAGTCGGACGGGCCCATGCAAAGTCGCTGTGGCGCCTGGCCGACCTGCTCCACGGTGGCGGCCACCGGTCGACAGCGACCCACAAGGCAATCGGCGTCGACGGCACAAATCGGCAGCATGAGGTCGGGGTGGAATGTGTCGGGCGCCGCGTCCGGTGCCACGGTCGGTACGTCTTCAATGACGCCGCTGGCCAAGCCCCAAGTGCCGCGCTCGGGCAACTGCAGGGCCCAATCTACGGGAAAGATACTGTCGAATGAGAGGCCCCAGGTGCTGCCTTCATCATCGGCGTGTCGGGCGCGCAGGACGGTCAAAGCGGCCTCAACAATGTACGACGGCGCGCCGGGGCCAGCGTCGACGCGCAGCAAGTAGTCGCCCGCATCGGACGCCCGCTGGCCGGCCAAGGTCAGGACAAGGCTCTGGCCCTCTTCGAGTTCGAGGGTGAGCGCGGCGCGCACATCCTGAGGTGCGCGGTCTTGTGAACAGTCAGGCATGGCGACACAGGCATCGGCTTGGATCTGCAGCACCGTATCGAAGCTGCTGCCGCCCGTATCGAAGCGCCAGATGCCTGCGCTGGGCGCCGTCCAACGCCAAGAGACGGCGGGCGACGGTGCCTCGGCGCACTGTGTAGGACGGGCAGGCCGGTCGAGCGTCGTTCCCTGCGCAACGATCCCCGTCGCGCTCTGCAATTCGACGTCGGCGTGTTGCTCGTCGATCTGTCCATCGCAGTCGTTGTCTTGGCCATCGCAGGCTTCGGGCTGTCCTGACGGCACGCATGGGGCAGCATCTGGCGAGGCGTCGGGCATGGGCGCCGCGTCGGGACGGGCGGCATCAAGCTCGGCGTCTGGCAGCGCGGCGTCCGGCAGCGCGGCGTCTGGCAGCGCGGCGTCTGGCAGCGCGGCGTCTGGCAGCGCGGCGTCCGGCAGCGCGGCGTCTGGCAGCGCGGCGTCTGGCAGCGCGGCGTCATCGGACAACGCATCAAGGGGCGCGGCATCCTGCGCCCCAGCGTCAGACAGGGCCGCGTCGACCGCGCCATCCGATGGACTCAGGTGCTGGTCGCCCATAAAATCGGCATCTTGCCTGGAACCGTCCGTGGCGCTGGGTCCCGGACAGCCCGATGATCCAGCGCTCAGCAACAGAACCAGGGCCCACCGTGTCGAATACATCGCTGTCCTTCGTGCTCGGAGTTTCGATCCTCCCGACGCCGCACCGACGCCGGACAAATACATCCAGAGACAGACTGAGGATAGACCGTCGACGGCCAAAAACGCCGCGTCATCGCATACGGCGAAGTTGGCGCCTTGGGGTTCTCGCCTGTTGAGCACGTCAGACGGCAGCGAGTTCGTTCACCATCGACGGCCGCGTGGGCGGGGGACATGAACGTCAAAGAGAACGATTGGGACATCGAGCATCGCGTCTGAGACCCGCGCCGCGACCCGCATGGCAGCAGGGGTCGGGTGCGGTGTACCGTCGACCTCAACGCAGCCCGAGAGAAAGTGCGTCGACACTTTCGCCCACTCTTAAAGCAGACGTATTGCGACCAAAGGCTCCGATGAACCGCCCTGCGATAAACCGCCCCCCGATGAAACGCACCTTGCTGGCGCTCTGTGCCGTTGTTTTCGTTGCCGCGTGGGCGGTGCTCCTTGTGCAATGGACCACGGCTCCAGCGCCGTCGAGCGAGCTGCGGTTCACCAGCCCGGCAGGCCCAGAAAGGTATGTGATGAACTGCAACCCGCCCAAGGTGCAGATCGCCCAACGCGACGACCAGGTATGGGCCGGCTGCGAGACGGGCGGTGAGTACTGGCTCACCCGAATCGACTACATCGAAGGCCTCGGCCGGATGATGTACCGCCTGCCCGGTCCGCTGGAGATGATCATGGAAGATCCCGGGGGGGATCACATCGCCTTGGTGAGCGGGGACCATCTGTACGTCCAGCGCCGAGGCACGATGACCCTCGAGAAGCTGGCCGAGACGCGCCTGCCCGTCGATATCGCCTGGAAGGACGGGCGGGCCTGGGCCATCGAAGGCCATCGGCAACTCTTCGCCCACAGCGCCGATGAGCGCGAGGCGGTGCTGACCCTCGAGCCTGCGCCCGGACGTCGCTTGACGCCAAAAGCGGTAGACATTGTAGATGGCAAATGGCGCGTCATCGCCATCGACGCGCCAGACGGCAAAGGCGACGCGCGGCTCGTTTGGACCCAGGACGGCGCAACGCTCCACCTCATCATGCCCCTGCCTGAGACAGTCGACCCCCAAGGAAGCCTGCGCTGGAGGCGTCCGCTGATCCTCACGGGCGCGGCGCGGCGAGATGTGAGCTACGGACCCTTGGTGCAATGGGATGGGCAGGCATGGCAGATCCACAGCCCACCCGGGCCGGTCGACGCCTTCTGGAGCGCCGAGCGGTACGCGTCCAAGACGGGCGCGGATTGGATCGCGTATGCGACGGAAAGCACCCGCGCCCCAGGGGTCGGGCGAGTCCATGACCAATGGATTCACTTCGGCGATGAGCAAGGCCGAGTTGGCTTCACCCCCGAGACCGTCGCCGCCAAGATGCGCCCGCGGTACCAGCCCACCCTGCGCCCGCTGGGCGATGGGTACGTCTTGAGCGGTGGCTTCGGCGCCAGCTTCGCTCGACTGGATGCCAAGCTGCAGCGCACTGACGCGCTGGGCTGGGTGGGGCGGGTGTCGCGACTGTACAATGAGGGCGGCTGGGAGGCCTCGGCGATCAAGTCCAGTGTTTGGCGAGCGCTGGTGCTGCCGTGGGTGCTGCTGCTCTTCCCGCTCATGTTGCTGGCGACGGTGCGTCTGCGGCGCCGGGTGTTCTTGGTCGTCTGGCTGCTGGGCGTGGGGATCATGGGCACGACGTATTGGGAGCTCGTGCAGCTGGTTTGATCTTTGGTGCGCCCCGGTTCGCAGCCTTCTCCGCAGCCTTCTCCGCAGCCTTCGCCGAAAGGCAGAGCCACCGTCCGTTTTGGCACCCATTCGAGACGTCGATTTGCAGCCCAGCCCATCCTTCGCTGCCGTACTGACACATCGCGGCTGCTACCCGATGATCCTGTTCGACCTCTCGATACGCGCCTCACGGCGCGGGGTAGCACCATGGTTCCCAATCATCAGTTCAAGCGAGTCCTGCGCGCATTGTCGCGCAAGGGTCTCAACGTAGAGCGCGTTGGCGCCGCCTGGCGGGTACGTGCGACGGACGGCGACGCCAATACGCCACCGGCGGACGTACTGCTGCCGGTGGACTTTCCGCTCGAGGCCAAGGCCCTGCGGCAGCTCACCGGTCTGGCCGCCGCGCGCCACCCCAGCGGGGGCGCCGTGTGTGCGGTTTGCGCCACGCCTGACTTTCATCCCGGCGACAGCGGCGTCGCCATTGGATCGGTCATGCAGACGACCGGCCAGCTGATCCCCCAGGCGGTGGGATCCGACATCAATTGCGGCATGCGTTTGCATGGCATGGATCTGACCGTCGACGCGTTGATGGCCCGGCGCGATGCCTGGGTGGCGGCGTTGCAGGGGGACTTCTTCCTGGGCACCCGCGACGTGGCGCAGAGCGCATCTGCGCAACGGGCGATGTTCGTCGGCGGCCTGCCCGCCTGGGCCGAGACGCTCAAGACAGGCGCGCTGGGCTGCATGGCGCAGGCCGATCTCAAGCAGGTCGAGGCCGAGCGCGCGCGCGTTCACCTGGGCGGCACGTTGAAGGGTGACTTGGCGTGGGCGCCGCCCAAGTTGGTGCCCAAAGAGGGCATCATTCGTGATCCCGGCATGGCGACGATTGGCGGCGGCAATCACTTCGTGGAGCTGCAATACGTTGACGCCATCCTCGACCGGCACCGCGCCTGGACCTTGGGCGTCCGCGCCGGTCAGGTCGTGGTGATGATCCACAGCGGATCGCGCACCGTCGGTCGCTGGGTTGGGGATCAGTGGCGCCGCGCGGCGCGAGTCTGGCGGCTGTACACGGAGGACGGCTGGGAGGCCTCGGCGATTAATCACAGCATCTGGCGGGCGCTGGTGCTGCCGTGGGTGCTGCTGCTGTTTCCCGTGTTGGCGCTGGTGGCGGTGCGAACGCGGCGCAAGACGGGTCTGATTGTGTGGCTGTTGGGCGTGGCAATCATGGGCACGACGTATTGGGATCTGGTGCGGTTGATCTGATGTGGGTTGGGCTGTCGGCGGTCGGTGACGTCGGCCAACCGGGGGCGCCTACCGGTCGGTCTGCGCGCAGAGTCGGCTGTTGACGAGCTTCGCCAGGTTGTTGGGGTTGTGGTAGTTGCCGCGCGCCTCCGAACCATAGGACCAGCCCCGCTGACCCTCGACCATGACGGGCTTCGCCGTGCGAAGCGACGCGGTGACCCAGTCCATCGTCAGGGTATGGCCGACCCACCGAAAGTTTGCGACGGCGATCGCTGATGGGCGCCCGTCGGACTCCTGGACGAACATGAACCACTCGTCGAGCTGATCGAGGAACCGCATCCAACTCGTCCCTCGGGTCTCTCGCGTCCAAGGCAGCCGCTTGCCGCTCCTTGCGGCGCGTTTGTTGATGCGAGCGACCATCGCCTCGCGGCGATCGAGGCGCGCGTTGAGGAAGTCACGTAGATGTGCGCGCAGCTCAACGCCGCCCACGTCGTTGATGGACGCGGCGCGCTGGCCGCAATGCAGCTCCAAGAGCGTCCTGAGCGACTCGATAGACAGCACCAGCCGCGGGACGGGTCCAGTGCGGTGGACCGAAAGCGCGGGGATGTCGAGGCGTTCAAGTGTTGTGATGTCAAACTGCGGCTTGCCGATGCGCCACAGGCTGACCGTGGGTTTCGCCACCACCATCTCGCGCGCGATATCCAATGGGTGACCCCGATAGATCCGCAGCCCGCCATACATTTGACGCTCCGCCTCGGCGAGCGCCTCCACCTCTGCCGGGTCAGTGGGGGTGTTCGCGGGCACCCATACGGCTTCATTCGGCTCCAAGTACGCGTCGCGCTCAGCCGAGTAGAACGCGGTGTTCAGGTAGCGCCCGTCGTCGCCGTGGAACCCGCGCTCACCCGAGACGGGGTCGAAGCAAAGCGCGCCACCGACGACCGGTTGGCAGTGACTCAAGATGTCGTTGAATGCGACGTCGGTGCGTAGGACGGCGTCATCCGTGTAGAGCCGCCGGCCCTGTATATCGAAGTGAACGCCGGTCTCGACACCTTCGAGCGTGCCGGCCCCCGAATCGATCCTGACCTCGGCATGCGCCGACCCCCAAGACGCGATGACCGCGCACGCGCAGATGCCGATCGCGCGCCAATTGCCCTCAAGCCTCATGGGTTCTCCTTTGTATTCTTAGCGCGAAGGACATGTCAGTCCGCCCAGCCGCGCCGTGCCCTGAGTTCGGGCGATGCCCCCCCGAATCGCCATCCCTGGCTCGTTTTGAGACCGATGCGGTCACCCATCGACGCGGTGCATTCGAAGCGGCCGTCGGCTTGCCAAGCGAGCCCGTTGTCGCTCGGCTGAGCGATCCGCATGCGCACCTGACCGCGCCTGTCGATGACCTGGAAGATTCCGCCTGACGAGAGCACTCGATGGGTCGCACCCAAGCCGACCAGATGGTGTCGTCGTGGGATGGGACCAACCCTCGATTCGAGGCCCTTTTCGGTCCAGATTGCGAGCCCTTCAGAGCTGGCCGAGAGGAAGCGCTCGTCGTCGAGGAACACCACGGGCCCCCGCTCTCGACATCGGGCACAGGGCGCGATGGGCTCTCGGACGAGCTGCCCGCTCGGGAGACTGAGCACGTTGAACTCGCGCTCACGGCGTACGAGCAAACGACGGCCGTCGGGTGAGGCCGCCAGTCCGGTGATCGGATTGGCGGGGGAAGAAGAGGAGCCCCTTTTGTTCGGGAGTTTGAGCAAGCTCGATGGTGCGCCATCGAGCGGCAGCGCCCATGCCGTGGCCGCGCTCGCGGCAAACACCGTCTGTCCGTCGCGCGACCAGGCCAGGTGGTAGAGCGCAGTGGCACCTGGGACGGCGATCGTGCTTTGAGCACCGGTCGCGCGCTCAATCAGCACCAAGCCACCCTGGTCGGTGAGGGCGACGGCCTGCCCGTCTGGACGCCAACGCAGAATGCTGCGCGGGTACACCGACCACCCCTTGGACGGCATGCGCAGTTGGCTTGCCCATTCGAGACCCGTGCGGAGATCGCGCACATGGACGTGCCCGAGCACATCCACATGCGCGACCGCGGACCCGTCGGGGGCGATGGCGGCGCCGGCGGTCGTTTTGCCCCATCGCCCGCGCCAGGTCAGTCGGCGCGTCGTGAGGTCGAAGACCAGAACCCAGCCGCCGGCGCTGACGACCATATGATCACCAGACTCGGTCAGCGCCACTGACGACCCATCGATGCGTGGCGACGCCGCCGATGCAGCGGGGTGATGAATCCAGTGATGGAACCGGCCCAGCGCGTCGCCGGCGAGCAGCCCGTCATTGGCCCAGCCGATGGCCGTCGCGTCGCTCATCGGCAGTCGATGCAGCAACGCAGGCCACTTTCCATGGCCGGTGACGATGGCGTTTCGGTCGGCTGATAATCGAGCCTTGGGGACGGGTACGACGCGCCCGACACGCCCACCTGCCCCGAGCATCGTCCGCGATAGGATCGGCCAGTGTTGGCCGTCCTGGACGCTCGACGTTCTGTGGAGCCCGACGTCGGGCTGCCAGGTCGAATAGCGCGGCATGAACTGCGTTTGCGCCATCCCATGCCGAAAGCCAGAGTCCTGCTCTTTCGGGGCCTGTCGCTCGATCTGTCCACCTCGGACGACGGCTTTCCAAGGTCGAGCGGTACGCGTTTCGAAGCCGATCCCATCGATCGGCGCCTCGTGCTCCCAGCGCGCGAGATCCGCACCGGTCCGCCCGTCGATCAATCGAGCCGTCTTGCCATGGGCGACCAGGATGATGTCGTGGGCGGTCGTGAGCCATTCGGCGGGCGTCGACAGGGTCGCGAGGACTTTGGGTGGTTGACCAGGGCGCCATTGAAGAACTTGGCCTGATTTGTCGGTCGCAACCAGCGTTGCTGGCACAGTCTGCAGCCAGCGAATTGCGGTGATCGAATCGGCCGCCAAGGCCACCGGGGCGCCCCCATCCTCGACCGCCCAGACCTGTCCCGCAGCATCCAACGCAGCGCTCCATGCTGCGGATGGGTGACGTTGAAGAGCAGCGATCGCCTGCGCACCCGGCAGCGCGGTCGTGACCAACTCGAACCTTTCGCCTTGGTCCCAGCGCTCGGCCCGCCCATCGCGCTGGCGAAGCGCGACGCGTCCGTCGGAAGCGTACCCAGCGAAATGAACCCGGCCCGGGCGCGCGCGGGAGATGCGCGGGTTTGCGACGGCATACTCAATGATGCCAGAGGCCGACTTGAGGAGGATCCGGTCGGCCGTCGGGGAGAGCTCAAGGCCCATCGGTGGCGGCGTGGCTTCACTTGAAACGGCCACGAACTGCTCGCCGTCGAGCAGGTCGTAGAGTTGCCAGGCATGTTCCCGATTGGCTGCCGCCAGCCAACGCGCGTCCTGACTCAGGGCGATGGCACCAACCCCGGGCGTGCGCGGGCTCGCGACGGCCAAAGTACGCCTGACTGCCCCGCTCTCATCCCAGACGGTGACCTCGGTCCCGCTCGTTGCCGCAGCACACGCCGTGTTCGAACACGCCGCCTTGAGGTTGAAGCGCTTGACGTCGGTCAGCTCGAAGGGTGCGCGACCCGCAACATGGAGGAAGAGCTTTCGAGACTTGAGGGGGTCGGCGGTCTGAGCCAAGACGAGGCGCAGGTCGGGGCTCCACGTGATTGGGACGTGCGCGTGCGTCCATTCAACGTAGTCCGCGAGGCTGGCGTCCGATCGCGTTCGACGCCAGCCATGCCCGTCGTAGGCGACCAACATATCGTCATGCAGGCGCGCATTCGCGTAGCCCGGCGGATCTCCGAAGATCCGGATAGGATCGGTGGCGATCAATGACGATGTCGTGGCTATCAGCGCCCAGACTGGAAGTGTGAACATATTGCCCCCCGCTCCAGACTACGCGTCCGCGGCCGAGAATGTCCGTGAGAGTGCTGCTGTTATGAGCGCGGTCGCGATGCTGCGCTTCCAAAAAGGTCAGGCAGCAGGATCTGCTCATCCGCTAAAGCCGCCGCATCCGTACCAACTCCCCGACGAAGAACCCTTCTCGCGTGAACCGCAAATCTCGCTGCCCGGGTCCCAGGTTCATCGATGTGCGAATTGAGTGAACATGTCCTCTGATCGGTGCCGCCGCATTCGAAAAGTCCAGCTGAGCGTGTCGATCGTCTCCCACGGCGCGCAACGCGATGAAGACCGCAAAGAGCTGTCGGTACCGCTGCAACCGGGCTGATTCATCTTTCGGCAAGGCGCGGGTCACCTGGGCGAATGCGACTGCTCTGCTGGAGGGGCTCAACTCTCCAAGCCTGACGCCCGCCATATCTGCCGTCTTGGAGCTGGCATACAGCACCGACCTGACCTGGTGCGCTTCACTGACCGGCTCCGCGCTGACCAAGGCGGAGAACATGCAGAAGCGAGAGCACTGAGACGCAACTTCGCGGCTGCCCTCGGCTTGAGCGGCGAACTTCACCGCGCTGGCCTCGCCCAAGACGATTTCACTCGCAAGCACAGCTGTATGGTCATGCTTCAGCCAGAAACGGCGATGCCAAGCGGGGCCTGGCACGCCTTGTCGGTGCCGGGTCACGAGCGCGCGCGCAGCAGCGACGGTGCCTTTGGAGTACCTGCGAGGCGCAAAGTCGGCCTGGACGACCCCGCCCTGCCCGCGGATGGCCGCGGCTGTGATTCGAAGCACGCGAAGCTCGGCCAAGATGCAGTTTGAAATCAGGGCCAACTCCCGCGCTGACAAGAGCCGATTGGCTGCCTCGTTCGCCAGGTTCCACTCCGCGAGGCAGGCTGTCGGTGACAGATTCTGAGGCGGCAGGTTGGCCTGCGCGTACGGGGTCAGCCCAGCGAGCGAGGCGACCGCGAGGCACAGGGCGAGGGCTTTGGTTGTCATGACATTCTCTCGGTCTGCTGGTTCATTGCGGCCCAGACACCAGTGGTCTCCGCCATCCTCTTCTTGAATCCCCCGCGCCACCGATCACATATAGCGTGTGACTGTGCCCAGGAGACCGAACATGCCCAACCAGCCGCTTCGTTTCGTGACCGCCGCCAGCCTGTTCGACGGGCATGACGCGTCGATCAACATCATGCGGCGCATCCTGCAGTCCGAGGGTGCCGAGGTGATCCATCTGGGGCACGATCGGGCGGTGCACGACATCGTCGACGCGGCCCTCGCCGAAGACGCGCACGGCATCGCGGTGTCGTCGTATCAGGGCGGGCACATGGAGTTCTTCGGGTACATGGTCGACCGCCTCAAGGCGGCGGGCCGATCCGACATCAAGGTCTTCGGCGGCGGCGGCGGCACCATCACCGACAAAGAGATCGCGGCGCTGCATGAACGCGGCGTCGAGCGGCTGTACTCGGTTGAGGACGGGCGCCAGATGGGGCTCGTGGGCATGATTCAAGACATGCTCAAACGCGCCGAGCGGCCCTCGGTCGGGCTGCCCAATGGCTTCAGCACGCCCAACGATTTGGCGCGCACGCTCACGGCGATTCAGTCTGCCTCCTACCCAGAGGTCGACGTCGATCGCCTGCGCTCGATGGTGGCCGAGTCGAGCGTCGCGCCGGTCCCGATCCTGGGCATCACGGGGGTGGGCGGCGCGGGCAAGTCGTCGCTGACCGACGAGCTGATTCGGCGCCTGCTCAACGCCTTCCCCGATCGGCGCTTCGCGGTGCTGTCGGTCGACCCCTCCAAGCGGCGCAGCGGCGGGGCGTTGCTGGGCGATCGCATTCGCATGAACGCCATCGTCGATGACCGCGTGTTCATGCGCTCCATGGCGACCCGCTCGGCCAACGCCGCGGTGCCGCCCTCGGTGAAGGACGCGCTGGCCGTGTTGCAGCGCAGCGGCGCCGACTTGGTGATCCTCGAGACCGCCGGCATCGGCCAGAGCGGCAGCGAAGTGGTCGACCTGAGCGACGTGTCGCTCTACGTGATGACCCCCGAGTTTGGCGCGCCCAGCCAGCTCGAGAAGATCGACATGCTCGACTTCGCCGACGTGATCGCGCTGAACAAGGCCGACAAGCGGGGCGCCGAGGACGCGCTGCGCTACGTGAAGAAGCAGGTGCAGCGCAACCGCGGGGCGTTCGACAAGGACCCGTCGCAGATGCCCGTCTTTGGGTGCATGGCCAGCCGGTTTGGCGACGCCGGCATCGACGCGTTGTTTGGGCACCTGATGGGCTGCGTCGACGCCAAGTCGACCGCCAAGTCGGGGCTCAGCTGGGCCGTCGGCGATATGCCCGCGCGGGCGCCCGACATGCCGGTCGTCGTGCCGCCGCGCCGAGTGCGCTACCTGTCCGAGGTGGCCGACACCATCCGCGGCTACCACGCCCAGACGGCCGCGCAGATGCAGATCGCGTCTCGCGCAGACGGCCTGCGCCGGGCCCTCGACGCCCTGGGCGACAGCCTGCCGGGGATCGCGCAGAGCTACTCCGATGCCGCGCTGGCGGCCGCCGAAGACGAGGCGATCAGCCGCCTTCGCGGGCTGTACGACGCGGCCATCAACGACCTGCCGGCCGACGCGAAGGCCAGCCTGGCGGCGGTGCCCCAGCTCAAGGCCGACTACACGGCGCCGACCCAGAGCTATGCGGTCCGCGGGCGCACCATTACGGTCCAGAACAGCCAGCAGAGCCTGTCGGGCACGGCCATCGCCAAGGTGTCGCTGCCCCAGACAGAGGACTGGGCGACGCTGCTGCAGTGGCGCCGCTCGGAGAACGTGCCGGGCGAGTTTCCCTATACGGCCGGGGTGTTCCCGTTTAAGCGCGTCGGTGAGGATCCCACCCGCATGTTCGCCGGTGAGGGTGGCCCCGAGCGCACGAACCGCCGCTTTCATTACGTCTCCAAGGGCCAACCGGCGAAGCGCCTGAGCACGGCGTTCGACTCCGTCACGCTCTACGGACGCGATCCCGCGGAGCGTCCAGACATCTACGGCAAGGTCGGCAACTCGGGCGTCAGCATCGCCACGCTCGACGACGCCAAGCGGCTGTACTCGGGCTTCGATCTGGGCGCGCCGACCACCTCGGTGAGCATGACGATCAACGGCCCGGCGCCGATGATCCTGGCCATGTTCTTCAACACCGCCATCGACCAGGCCGTCGAGAAGCGCCTGCGCGAGACCGATCGCTGGGACGCCGCGCAGGCCAAGATCAAGGCGTTGATCGGAGAGCAGCCGACCTATCGCGGCGCCCTGCCCGAGACCCACGACGGCATGGGCCTGGGCCTGCTGGGCCTGACCGGCGACCAGTTGGTGGGTGAGTCGCTGCTCAGCGCCGCCGAGTACGCCGAGCTCAAGGCGAAGACGCTGGCCAGCGTGCGCGGCACGGTGCAGGCCGACATCCTCAAGGAGGATCAGGCCCAGAACACCTGCATCTTCAGCACCGAGTTTGCCCTCAAGATGATGGGCGACATTCAGCAACTGTTCATCGACGCGGCGGTGAAAAACTTCTACTCGGTGAGCATCAGCGGCTATCACATCGCCGAAGCCGGGGCGAACCCGATCACCCAGCTGGCGCTGACGCTCTCCAACGGCTTCACGTTCGTCGAGTACTACAAAGCGCGGGGCATGGATCCCGACGCGTTCGCGCGTAACCTCTCGTTCTTCTTCAGCAATGGCATCGACGCGGAGTACGCGGTCATCGGCCGGGTGGCGCGGCGCATCTGGTCGATCGCCCTGCGCGATATGTACGGCGCGGGGCCGCGCAGCCAGAAGCTGAAGTATCATATTCAGACGTCGGGCCGGTCGCTGCACGCGCAGGAGATCGACTTCAACGACATCCGCACGACGCTGCAGGCGCTCTACGCGATCACCGACAACTGCAACAGCCTGCACACCAACGCCTTCGACGAGGCGATCACCACGCCCACCGAGGCGTCGGTGCGCCGGGCGCTGGCGATTCAGCTGATCATCAACCGCGAGCTGGGCCTGACCAAGAACGAGAACCCGTTCCAAGGCAGCTACTTCCTCGACGCGCTGACCGACACGGTCGAGGCCGCGGTGCTCGACGAGTTCGACCGCCTGACCGAGCGCGGCGGCGTGCTCGGCGCCATGGAGGTGATGTACCAGCGCGGGCGCATTCAAGAAGAGAGCATGCTCTACGAGGGCAAGAAGCACTCGGGCGAGCTGCCGATCATCGGGGTGAACACCTTCCTGGCCGAGGGTGGCCCCGAAGGCGTCGTCGAGATCGACCTGATCCGCGCGACCGAAGATGAGAAGCAGGCCCAGATCAACGACCTGGCAGCGTTTAAGGCGCAGAACGCCGATCGGGCGCCAGACGCGCTCAAGCGCTTGCAGGCGGTGGCCTTGCAGGGTGGCAACATCTTCGAAGAGCTGCTCGAGACCGTGAAGGTCGCGAGCTTGGGCCAGATCACCGACGCGCTGTTCGCCGTCGGCGGGCAGTACCGCAGGAACATGTGACGGATCAAAAACCGATGACTGACCTGCCCCCCGAACTCATAGTCGAAGTCGAACCGACCGCAGACCCCAAGCCCGACGAGCGCCCCTCGGTGCACGAGGGGCCGACCCATCCGCGGCGGCCGGAGCGATCCACCTCGATGGGCTTCGTGTACTTCATGTTGGCGTTCACGGTGTCGACGTTTGGCAGCATGATGCTGTTGATGCTGCTGCGGCCGATGCTGGGCGACCTGGGCAAGGGCGCCCGGTTCGTCTTGATGTTCGCGCCCTTGGGGTTCGGCGTGTTCTTCGGCGCGCGGGTGGCGATGGTGGGGGTGCGCGAGAACCTGCGCCTGAGCTCGGCGCTCAAGCGGGGGTTGGGCTTCGGCAGGCGCTAGCCGAGCACCGTCTTGAGCACTGCCAGGCAGCGGTGCACGTTCTTCGCGCGGCTCGTGTGGCCCATCAGGCCGATGCGCCACACCTTGCCGGCCAGATCGCCCAGCCCGCCGCCGATCTCTAGATCGAACTCGTTGAGCAGGCGGCCGCGCGTCGCCGCGTCGTCGGTGCCTTCGGGGAAGCGCACCGCGTTGAGCTGCGGCAGGCGCCACTCCGGGTCCACCACGTACGACAGGCCCAGCGTTTCGAGCCCATCGCGCAAGGCTTCGTGGTTGCGCAGATGGCGCGCGTGCGACGCCTCAAGCCCCTCTTCGTGCAGCAGCACCAGCGACTCGTGCAGGCCGTAGAGCGCGTTGACCGGGGCGGTGTGGTGGTAGCTGCGGGTGCCGCCGTCGCTCCAGTAGTTCTTGATCAGGCCGATGTCGAGGAACCAGCTGACCACCGGGGTCTTGCGGTCTTCGACGGCCTTGATGGCGCGTTCGCTGAAGGTCACCGGCGACAGGCCGGGCGGGGCCGACAGGCACTTCTGCGAGCCGCTGTAGACGGCGTCGAGCTGCCAGGCGTCGACCTCGAGCTCGGTGCCCGCCAGCGACGTGACGGCGTCGACGATGATCAGCGCGCCATGGGCGTGGGCGATCTTCGCGATGGCTTCGACGTCTGATCGGGCGCCCGTCGAGGTCTCGGCGTGCACGACGACGACGCACTTGACGTTCGGGTTGTCTCGCAGCGCCTGCTCGACGGCGGCGGGATCCACCGGCGCGCCCCAGGGCGCGTCCACGCAGATCGGGATACCGCCTACGCGGCCGGTCATCGCCTCAAGGCGGGCGCCGAAGACGCCGTTGCGGCAGATGATCGCGGTATCGCCGGGCTCGATGAGGTTGGCGATGCAGGTCTCCATGCCCGCGGTGCCGGGGCCCGAGACCGGAAAGGTCAGCGCGTTCTGGGTGCGAAACGCCAAGCGCAGCATCGTCTTGAGCTCGTCCATCATGCCGATGAAGGCCGGGTCGAGGTGCCCGATGGTCGGGCGCGCCATGGCTTGCAGCACGCGGGGGTGGATGTCGGAGGGGCCGGGGCCCATCAGGGTGCGATGGGGCGGGTGGAAGGAGGTGAAGGTGGGGGTCATCGCGGCCTCATCGCATCGTTTGTCGATCGGCCGCGATGGTAGGTCACTCGGCCGGCACGGTGAACGAAATCTCACC
>JBNMOZ010000072.1:0-14620 GCA_051276005.1 Bradymonadia bacterium
CAATGGCTGACGCGCGTTCACACCCCCGCACCGTGCCCCTGGCATGAGACGCGATCCCGCGCCAATCAAGGCTGCGGTGCAAAAAAACACACTGTCCTCCCCTGACTGCGCGTCCCCATTATGAGTGCTCATCAGCAAGGAGTCCGCACATGCGTCGTCTGTCTATCGTCTTGGGAGCGAGCCTGCTGCTGCTGATCGGGTGCTCGACCGAAGACGACGCAGGCGGGGGCGCGCTCATCGACGCCACCGTCGGTGCGGGTGGCGAGGGCGGCGCGGGTGCGGCAGGCGGCGAAGGGGGCGCGGGCGCAGCGGGCGGTGCGGGCGCTGCCGGTGGTGAAGGCGGCGCCGGTGGTAGGGTGCCGCCCTGCCTCCCCGACGCCCAGCGCGATGAATGCGGCATCTGCGGTGGGCCTGGCCTGCAGCGCTGGTGGGCCGACGTCGACGACGATGGCCTGGGCGATCGCCGCGCCTGGATCGACACCTGCGGCGAGCCCGACGGCTTCGCGAACAACGATGACGATCCCGAGCCTGAGTGCGCCACCAACGACACCGACGAGTGCGGCGTGTGTGGTGGCCCCGGTCAGCGCAGCTTCTATGCCGACTTCGACGACGACGGCCTGGGCGATGACGCCTTCGAGGTCACAAGCTGCACGGCGCCCGACGGCTTCGTGGATGAAGGCGGCGACCTCGATCCACTGTGCGCGGGCGAAGACACCGACGTGTGTGGGGTGTGCGGCGGCGATGGCGCGCAGATGTGGTACGCCGACGCAGACGGCGACGGCCGCGGCGATCCCGAGTCGAGCATCGAGGCCTGCGAGGCCCCCGAAGGCTTCGTCGACAACGCCGATGACGGCGATCCAATCTGCGTGGATGACAACGCTGATGCCTGCGGCGTGTGTGGCGGCGAGGGCCTCTTCATGGGGTGGTTTGATAATGATGACGACGGGTTGGGCGATCCGGCCGACCCGATCGAGATCTGCTTCCTCGTCGAGGGCATCGTCGACAACAACGATGATGACGACCCCGAGTGCGCGACCAACGACACCGACCTTTGCGGCGATTGTGGCGGCGGCAACGCGCGCCTCGACTGCGATGGCGAGTGTGATGGCGAAGCGGCGGTCGACGGCTGTGGCGCCTGCGCCGGTGGCGGTACGGGCATCGAGCCGGCCGTGGGCGACGATGACGAAGACGGCATCCCCAACGCCTGCGACGACTGCCCGGTGGCGCTGCAGAGCAAGCTGATCGTGCAGTGGGAGGCGGTCCCGCATTACAGCGGTGATGGCGGCGGGCCGTACACGTTCCAGGTCATCATCGACCAGTCGGGCGACTTCCGCTTCCAGTACCGCGTGGTCGAGAACTTCTCGGCGTCGAACACGGTCGGCTATCAGTTCGCGCCCGACGACGCCAACCAGATCGCGTTCGACAACGAGTTTGTCGTCGACCATGCCGTCGTCGCCGCGCGCCCGCTGGGCGATGGCCGCTATGAGGCCAACTACTTCGATCCCATCGATTGGTTCGAGATTCGCGACATCGGCGAGCCGCTCAACCTGGGCGACGACAGCACGGCTGAGGTCGAGTTCGGCTTCCCGTTCCCGTATGGCGAGGCGAACTACAACAGCGTGCAGATCAGCGCGAACGGCGTGATGGCCTTCGCGGGCCAGGTGCCGAGCTTCCGCAACGCGCAGTTCCCGCTCGACGACTTCGGCGCGGTGCTCGCGCCCTTCTGGGACGACCTCAACCCGGGCAACGGCGGCCAGGTCTACTGGTATGTCGCCACGCCCGCCTGCGAAGACGACTGCAACGGCGATCCGGGCGGCTTCGCGTTCCCGGATGCGTGCGACGTCTGTGTGGGCGGCAACACCGACTTGGCCCCCAGCGAGAACCTCGACTGCAACGGCGACTGTGACGGCGCCGCGATCATCGACGACTGCAACCAGTGCGTGGGCGGCAACACCGGCCGCGAGCCGGGCAACGCTGCAGAGTGCCTGCCCGACCTGATCGTCGACTCGCCCTACCTGGCGCAGACCGCGATCATCGACTACCTCGACGTGCAGGATGAGTGCTTGGTCGAAGAGCGCTGCGTCGGTGGCCTGGGCAACCGCAAGCTGCTGCGCTTCGGCACGCGCATCGCGAACATCGGCCCGGCCGACCTGCAGCTGGGCGTGCCCCAAGACGGCGTCGATCACTGGATCTGGAGCGAGTGCCACTCCCACTTCCACTTCGACGCCTATGCCGCCTACGACCTGTACGATCCCGTCGCCGACGAGATCCTGCCCATTGGCGCCAAGAGCGGCTTCTCGGTCATCGACATTGGCGTGTGGGATGCCGATCTCGCCCCCAACGGGTGCGTGGGCTACAACGGCCGCAACCAGGGCATCACCTCGGGCTGCCAAGACACCTACTCGCGCAACCTGCAGTGCCAGTGGATCGACATCACCGACCTCGAAGACGGCGCCTACAAGCTGATCGTCACCACCAACCCGGGCATCATCGACGATCCCGACGATCCCAACGCTGAGCCCGTCTTCCGGATCGAGGAGACCAACCTCGACAACAACACCGGCGAATTGTGGGTCCGCATCACGGGAGACGATCTCGAGGTCCTCGACGGCCCGCCTGAAGACGCCCCCGAAGAGTGATCAGCGCGCTGCGCCGTGCCGCGTCGCGCGCACCCGCGCTCATGGCGGCCTTGTGGGCGATGTGCCCCACGGCGGCCTTGGCCCACGGCGGGCAACCCCAAATCATCGACATCACCTTCATGCCCCAGGCGCCCGGCGTCGCGTGGGCGATCACCGACAATCAGGGCCTGTTCGTCGACGACGGCGCGCGCACGCGATGGCTGTGTGAAGACTCCATCGAGCCGGGCGAGAGCGTACGCGCGCTGGCCGTGCTGGGTGAGGGGCGCGACACCTGGGCGCTGTCGACCGACCTGCGGCTGTACCTGACCACCGACGGCGGGTGCACGTTCGAGCCGCTGCGCGGGGCGTTGGCCGGGCAGCGCAGCCGGGCGATCTCGGTGCACCCCGACAACCCAGACGAGGCCGTGATCGGCACCGATACGCTGGGCGGGGCGCTCAACGACGTGTGGCGCACCACCGACGCGGGCGACACCTGGTTGCCCGCGGGCCTCGACCTGCCCAGTCAGATCGTCGAGATGCATCGCGCGCCGGCCGATCCGCGACGGCTGTATGTGCTGCATGAGCGCGGCGGAGAGCGCAGCGACGACGGCGGCGCGCGCTTTGACCGGTTCAAGCTGGGGCCGGCTGCGCTCGAGGCGCGCCCCGAGGAGTTTCGGCTGCTGGGCACCTCGCCGGTGGACGCCACGGTGTTGTTCGCGGCCATCGAGCGGTTCGACACGATCCTCATCCGCAGTGATGACGGCGGCGACACCTGGGAAGAGTTGCTGCGCGTGCCTGACTTCCCGCTCACGCTGGTCATGGCCGCCGACGGGCAGCGCGCGATCCTGCACAGCCCCTTCGAGGGCATCCAGCGCAGCGCCGATGGCGGCCTGACCTGGCGGCCCGAGGCGTCGCCGGTCGATCGGCTCGGCTGCCTGCGGCGTGCGCCCGGAGGCGATCGGCTCTGGGGCTGCACCAACGTCTTCTTCGGCGGGCCGTGGGCGTTGGGCGTCAGCGACGACTTTGGCGTGACGTGGGCCCCCCGACTCGAGGCCTTTGAAGGCGCCCGGCGCTGGGACTGTCCGGTGCGCAGCTTGGGGCGCGATTGCTGCCAAAACCTGTGTCCGGGCCTGCCGCCGGGCGGCGTCTGCGAGAGCGCGGCGGCCAACCCCGGCCCCACCTGCGGCGGACCCGAGCCGACCCTCGACATGGGGGTGGTGATGGACGCTGGCCTCGACGCCGGCCAGGACGCTGCGGGCGTGACCCTTGATCTGGGCACCGACGCGGGCGTGCCCGTCGACGCGACGCTCGACGCCGCGGTGCCTGTCGACGCGCAAATCATCGACGCTGCGACCGTGATCGACGACGCACGGGCGCCGGTGATCGATGCGACGATCGCCCCCGACATGGCCCCGAAGCCGCCGCCGCGCGGCACCGACGACTGCGCGACTATGCCCGAGCCCGCCGGTGGATCCTGGTGGCTGGTCGGCGTGGGTCTGGCCCTGGGCGTCCGGCGGCGTGGAGCGCGGGCGGCGCGCTGAGTCGCGGGTGGAGTACGGCTGCTCCTTTTCTCTTTAATTACGTGCGGGTACGGCCCGGTGGGCTGAATCGACCACGTGTGCTCTGGCGCGAGACTGCGTCGCAGGGCAGGCCCCGGCCTTGCAATGGCGCCCCTCGCATCTTGGAGGGCCTATGCGAATTCTCGGCGTCATTCTCACGCTCGTCTGCGGTCTGTGCCCCGCCTGGGCCGGACCCAAGGTCGCGGTGCTTGAGGCCATCGGGCCGCCGAATACGTCGACCGCCCGCCTGATGAGCTGGACCGACGCCGTGCGCGGGGTCGTCCTTAAGACCGCGCCGGCCCAATACGTCGTCCTGACCCGCAGCAACATCGAGGCGTTCTTGCCTCCTGGCCTCGATCTGGCCGACTGCGAGGGCGAGTGCGAGATCACCACCGCGCGCAAGATTGGGGCGGAGTACGTCGTCGGCGTTCGGGTGGTGGCGCAGGGCGAGTCATGGGCGATCACGGTCGGGCTGCATGCAGCCATCGACGGGCGACTGCTCGGGCAGGGCCGGCGAATCGTCTCTGAGTCCGGATTGGATGCAGGCTTGCGGGCGGCGACGAAGGCGGCGACGGCAGCGTGGACGGCCACCCCCGAGGAGCCGGCCCCCGCTGATCGAGGCCAGCTCACCCCGATTTTCGCGCGGCCCTTCAAATGGATTGGGGCGCCGGTGGTGCGGGTCACGTCGCAGCAGCCGTTGACCCTGTATCGTGGGCGCCAGCGCATCGGGCGCACGCCGGTCAACGTTCTGCTCAACGGCGAGGAGGCCGTGGTCGTGCGGGCCGAGGCCCTGGGCCGTCAGACGCGCCGCTTCAAGATCACCACCGGCGGCGCATCGGGGCAGGTGCGCCTGTCACTGCCATCGGTCACGTCGCGGATCACCTTCGCGGTGCCGTGGCCCGATGTCATCGTCAACGACGGCGGGCGTGCCTTGCGCGGCCGAACACATCACTTCGCGCCCGGCCGGCACACCTTCCGAATCATCCACCCCTGCGCGAACCCCGCACCGTTTGAGGTGGACTTGGCGCCCGGTCGCCAGCAAAAGGTCAAAATGCCGCATCCCACGACCTGTGGTCGCTTGCGGCTGGAGGCGTCCGCCGAGGGGGCCGAAGTGCGCTGGGAGGGGCGCTGGCGGGCGCTGCCCTTGGACATACCTGCGGGCCAGCCCGCGCCCCACGAGGTTGCGGTGCGTGCGCCGGATCACCACGACCTGAAGACCCGCATCACCCGCCCGCCATCGGGCACTCGGGTGCACCGCTTCGAGATGGCGCCGTTGATGATCAAGCTGCGCGTCGACGTCGCGGACTGGATGGCCAAGCCGTGTCGCGCGCGGGTCGAGATCGATGGGGTCTACGTCGGCATGTCTCCCTGGACCGGCGAGCTCGCCAAAGGTGAATACGAGGTTGAGACCGGCTGCGCTGAAGTGGTGCGGCGCACGGTCACGCTGCGTACCGGGTCATTCAGGCTGCGGGTGATCGATATAGGACCCAGTCTCGATCTGATGCTGTCGTCGACCGCCTTGGATACGAGCACGATCAGCCTGCACGCGTGGAACTCGATCAAGCGCGGGCATCGGTTTCGCTTCGGGGGCGGCATCATCCTGGGCGGGGTGGGCTATCGCGGCAATCCGGGCTTTGGGGGTGGGCTTGATCTGGGCGTCGGCTTGCCGTTGTCGCCGCGCTATGAGTTGGCGGGCTTCGGCGCGTTCGGCGTGGCGTCTCGGCCGTGCACCCTTGAGAAGTCCCCACCGCCTGATCGCGCGCCCAAAGAGGTCTGCGCCCAGGTCTTCGCGCATGCGCGGGCGGTCGTGCGTGTTCACCTGCGCCCCCTCATGATCGACGCGGGGTGGGCGGTCGTCGGGCGGGCGTCGCCGTCGTTGCCGGGTGAGTCTCGCCACGGTCCGCATTTGGGCGTCGGGTGGATCTTTTGATGCGGGCGGTCGAGGGGATTTGTCGCCAATGTCATGTGCTTAGAATGCGACGATCCTCGCCCGAGGGGAGCGAGGGATGACCGTTCGAGCGCTCTTCTTGCTTATGGCCTGGCTCGTCGCGCCCGCGCACGCCGCGCCCAAGATCGCGGTGCTCGAGGCCATTGGCCCGCCCAATACGCCCGCCCCGTACTTGATGAGTTGGACGGACGCCGTGCGCGGCGTGGTGCTCGACAGGGCCCCGCCGGGGCATGTCGTGCTGACCCGCAGCAATATCGAAGCGTTCTTGCCACCTGGCCTCGACCTGGCGGACTGCGAAGGGGAGTGCGAGATCACGACAGCACGCAAGATCGGGGCGGAGCTCGTGGTGGGCATTCGGGTCACTGCCCAGGGGGCGTCGCGCTGGGTCACGATTGGCCTGCACGCGGCGATCGACGGGCGCCTGCTGGGTCAGGGCCGCGTCTTGGTGCCTGTCGCCCAACTGGAGACGGGTCTGCGCGACGCGGCTGAGCGAGCGCTCGCAGCTTGGCGTCCGGTCATCGGCCCAACCAACGCCGAGGCGATCGTCGACGCGCCAGTCAAGGCGTACACATGGCTCGGCGCTGCCGTAGTGCGGGTCGAGTCGGAAGAGACGATATCAATCGCGGTTGATGGCCGGGCGATCGGGCATACGCCGCTCAACGTGCTGCTCGACGGCCGCACCGAGATCGTGTTGCGCGCGAGCGCGCCCGGTCGTCGCTCCACCCGATTTCGGGTGCGCACCGGTGGGGCCTCTGGCCGCGTCAAGCTCGCGCTGCCCAGCGCCCAGACAACCGTGACGCTGGACCTGCCGTTCGATGATCTCGAGGTCTACATCGATGGCGGCCGCTCGGTGCGCGGTCGGGTGTTCTTGCTCGACGGCGGCCTGCATCGATTGCAGGTGGCCCATCGCTGTGTGGATTCGGCGCCCTTCGACGTGCACGTCGCGCCGGGTGGCGAACAACGTGTCGACATGCCGTTGGCGTGGAAGTGCGGGAACATTCGCTTCGAGTCGGCGATCGCGAAGGCCGAGGTGCGCTGGGCAGGTCGCTGGCATCGTTTGCCCTTCGAGACCCCGCTCGCCACCGCAGACGATCTGCCCACGCAGGACACCTGCGACTTGCGCGCCCCCGGTCATGTTGCGCGCACCATCGAGGTTGAGCGCTCGACGGTCGGCACCCATACGCAGGCGGTGAGCCTCGAACCCGACTGGGTGCCTGTCGATCTGAGCGTGACCCGCTGGAACGGTGAACGCTGCGACCAGCCCATTCGCGTCGACGGCAGGGTCGTCGGCAAGTCGCGCTGGCGGGGGCGTTTGCTTGCCGGCAAGCACGTCGTCACTGGGGGCTGCGACTCGGCGGTCGAGGCGCGAATCAAGGTGCAGGGCCCCCACCAGCGTGTCGAGTTGGCCGAGCGGGGCGCGGTGGGCGAGGTGGCCCTGCGGCTGACCGGGTTGGACGCGGCGCTGGTCGCTGTTCGCGGATGGACCGGTCCGCATCGCGCTTGGCGGCCGCGACTGGGGGGCGGGCTGTACTTGGGCGCCATCGACGGCGGCCCACGATGGGCGCCCGCGGTGGGCGCCGAGGTGGCGGTCGCGCTCCCGATCACAGATTGGCTGGAGGTGGCGGCGTTTGGCGGCATCGCCGTGCTCAGCAGCGATTGTCCGGCCGAGTCGAGCCGAAGCGCGTGTGGCATTGACTCTCTCGATGCCCGCGGGGTTGTTCGATTTCATTGGCGCAGCGCGCTGTTGGAAGGCGGATGGTCGCGCACGTGGCGCGAGGTGCCGGGCGCTGAGAGCGTGTCCAGCGATCATCCATTCATGGGTGTGGGTTTGAGTTTCTGACGTCGAGGCCGCAATGAGTTGCGAGCCGCGCAAAGTCTGCATAGGTCGGGCCGCGGGCCTCGCGACGGCTCATCTTGGATGGCTGGCTCGATAGTTTTATGAAAACAGACGTTTATGCCCCAGGTGTGGCCGATGATCGGCGATCGGCGGGCGCGCCGCGGGCGTCATCCTTGCGGCGGCCCGGTTATTGCGACCACCATGCCGCGAGGGAGACAGGAATATGCGCTGTTCACATGCTCGGTCTCGGCCCATGCGTGGCTTCACTCTGGTGGAGTTGCTGCTGGTGATCGTGCTCATCGGTCTAATCTCCGCGATCGCCTACCCGACGCTGTCGACGTTTACGGGTCGCACCGACGACGCGAGCGCCGCCACGCGTGTCTCGCGGCTCGTCAACCGGGTCAAGGACCAGGCGCGACGCCGCAATCGGGCCTATGCGATCCGGTTCGAGCGGATGAGCAGCGACCAGCCCCAGGGCCGCATGACCGTGCTCGAGACGGCCTCGACAGGCTGCAGCCTGGTCGATCTCAACGCGTCGCGGGTGCTGCGCCAGGTGCCCTTTGGCCAGACCGTCGTTGAGCTGTATCGCGGCACCCGAAATGATAATGTCGGCCTGACCGGCTGGATCCCCGCGGGTCAAGCGGAGGCACAGATCGTCGATCTGGTCATCTGCGTCTCGCCGTCGGGCGCGTTGGCCATCGGCGCGGGGCCCGCCGCCATCCCGCTTGAGGGCCAGCTGACCGTCAAGGTGCAGCGCTTCGATCGCTCCGGCGGCTCATGGCGCCCGAATGGGCCAGCGCGGGCTGTCGAGATGACCTATGCGGGCCACGCCCGATTGAGGCTGCAATGATGAAGGCTGCAACCCACAGCGCTGCACCCCAGCGCGGTCGCCGAGCTCGGGGCTTTACGATCATCGAGGTGCTGGTCGCGGTGGTCATCACCGCCATCGGCTTCGCGGCGATCTTCTCGCTGCAGATCGGCAGCATGCAGGGCAACATCGAAGCCCGCGAGATGGCGGCCGCCACCAACCTGGCTGAGCGCTTCGTCGCCGAGCTGCGCAGCGACGCGTACATGTGGACGACGGGCCTGCGCCCCAAGGCCGACATCACGCCCCGGCTGGCTCGCACCGCCAGCGTCTGGCACTCGTTCACCGAGACGCCGGTCGACCAGAACGGCCGCGCCAACATCAGCGAGGATCCCGCGTTTGGCAGCCCGCTGGCCCGGCAACGCTTCTGCGTGCACTACTGGCTTGGCGAGAGGGACCCCAGGATGGACGGCATCTTGCGGGTTCAAGTGCGGGTCATCTGGCCCGTCGCGAGCCTCGACCGCAGCCGACTGAACACAGTGTGCTCGGAGCAGCAGGCCGATGACTTCGCGCCCGATCCAAGCGTCTATCGCACGATCAGCTTGCCCGCGGCCGTGCGCCGCCACGCGTCGTCATGAGCGCACGCCGTACCCGCATCAACGAAGGCCCTCGGGGAGCGCAGATGCATCGTAGACGTCGGCATCAAGGTCGCCCGCATCACCGCCGGACCGGCGGCTTTACGATGGTCGAGCTGCTGATCGCCCTGTTCTTGTCGAGCGTGGTCATGCTCGCGGTCTACTTCGTGTTCATCTCGAACACCGAGCAGTACTACCGCCAAGAGCAGATCGTTCAGATGCAGGAGAACATGCGGTTCGCGCTGGAGCATGTGAAGAACGACATGCGCAACGCGGGTCGCCTCACGGTGGTCAACGGCAACAACGCCAACCCCGATCCGGGCTTCTGCCGGCCCACGCCCGACATGCAGGCCATTCGGTTGTTCGACAACGAGCAAGCCGGCGCGCGAGCCGATCTGCCCAACATCTTGCAGCAGTTCCAAAACGGCATTCAGCCCGATCGACTGCAGCTGCTCATCGACGCGTCCGGCGCGACGACGACGGTGACGCGGCGCATCTCGGGCCGAGTGGTCACGCTCGAGGCCAACGACCGGCAGCCGACCCGCGACGCGCGCATCTTGCTGCAGCCGGGTGCCGATCAGCGTTTTGAGCGCATGTTTCGTCCGGGGCACTTCCTCTACATCTCATCGCTCGACGAGAAGGCCAGCGATCTGGTGCCCATCACCAACGTCGCCTTCGACGCGGGCGGCGCACGCGTCACGTTGAGCCGCCAGCCCTGCCTGCCCGCGGGCATGTGCGACGGGCGCTGCAACGTCAACCCGGTGCAGCTCGTTGAGTACGCCCTGGTCGACGACGACGCGGTCGCGGGCAAGACGGATCTGGTGCGGCGCATCATCGACGCGGGCGGCGCGGAGCCCATCGAAGGCACCCAGCTTGTGATCTCGGAATATGCGGTCAACCTGCAAATCTGGGGCACCTACGACGCGCGAGTGCTCGCGGGCAACCAGCCGAACGTGCCCCGCGATCCCGACCCGACTGACGACATCGGCAACTGGCCCAACGCGGCCAGCGAGGGCCAGGTGCTCAACGTGCGCCCCGAGCGGGTGCGGGCGCTCAACGTGGTGCTCGCGACCCGCACGCCGCGCGCCGATCGCAACTTCACGCTCGCCTTCGACATCGGTCGGGCGCCCAACCAGCGGATCATCGCCGATCGCACCTGGTTCAAGCTCGACGGGACGGCGCAGACGGGCTTCGCGCGGGTCGCCACGCTCGTCAGCCAGGTCGAGACGCCCAACATCTATCGAGGGGTGCAGGATGTTCGTTAGCAGAGGCACCAATCGCCGCCGCAATCGACGCCAGGCCCAGCGCGGCAGCGCGTTGGTCATCGCGGTGCTCATCTTGTTCGCCATGCTCGGCCTGGGCATGCTCGCGATGCGCAGCACCACGCAGAATATGGCGGGCTCGGGCAGCCTGCGTATGAACAAGCAAGCGCGCTTTGTCGCCGAGGTGGGTCTGTACCACGCGATGACGCTGATGAAGAGCGAGGGCGACAACCTGTTGACGCTGCGCGTGCCGCATCCCGATTCGGTGCTCGAGGTCGAGAGCACGGGCACCATCAACGTGCGAACCGAGCCGTACCCCGCGGGCAACGTGCGCGCGTCGGAGGACCGGCCCGTGCCGCCGCTGCTCAACGGCGAGGGCGCCGACCCGGCCGCGTTGGGCCAGCTCGCCGGTGGCTTGGTGCCCAGCTATCGCGTGGTCGTCGAGGGCTTCACTCAGGTGCAGAACTCTCAAATCGCCGGCCAGGAGATTGGCCTCGGCGCGGGTGAGAACAATGAAGGCTTCTGCATGATGCACTTCACGGCGATCGGCTACATCGCGACCGCTGAGCTGCCGACCCCCGAGCAGCTCCAGACCGTCGACGCCGAAGAGCGGTTTGCGGAGCATCGGGTCAAAGCCGCGGTGCCGTTGCGCGTCGCCAACCGCAACCTGTGTCGCCAGCTCTGACCGTCTCTAAATGGGTCTGGCCGGTGCGGCAAATGGGGTTGCCAGCGACCCGAACGCATCGACCTGATCTGGATGCGAAGCGAGACCTCGCAACGCTGGGGCCTGCCTAAGGGCGACATCTTGGCGGCGTTCGCGGAGCAAGGAGCTCTCGCGCGGTTGTTCCTGGCTTGAGGGGCTCACTCATCGCGCGATGAGTTGACGCTGGCTTTGCCTATGGTCTCTCTGAGAGTGTCCCCGCGTTGAGGGACAATCGACAACAGAGGCCGTTTTGACGAAGACAAGTTTGGTTCTCGGGGTGCTCTTGGCGCTCACGATCGGGTGCGATGATGGTGACCCCGAGCCGCTGCAGCTTATTGTGTTTGACGGCAGCGTCGGCGCGGGCGGCGGTGGTGCGGGCGGCGGTGGTGCTGGCGGCGGTGGTGCTGGCGGCGGTGGTGCTGGCGGACAGGGCGGCGCCGGACAGGGCGGCGAAGGCGGCGGCGCCGGCGGTCAGGGCGGGCAGGGCGGCGAAGGTGGCGGCGCGGCTGCCACCGAGGACACCGACGCGCTGTGCAGCGATGGCCTCGACAACGACGACGACGGCGTCGTGGACTGCGAAGACTTCGACTGCTCGCGCAACAACGACATCACCGTCTGCGAGCCGGTCTGCCAGCCGGACTGCGCCGGGCGCACCTGCGGCCCCGACAGCTGCGGCGGCGCGTGCGGACCCGGGTGTGGCGCGGGTGAAGTGTGCGCCGACGGCCAGTGCTCCGCCGAGGGCTGCCCCGACGGCACCTTCGAATGCGGCGCGGTGTGCAGCCGCCTGACCGACGACCCCGACAACTGCGGCAGCTGCGGCGCCGTCTGCGAGCAACGCCCCAGCGCGCTGCGCCAGTGCATCTCGGCCGAGTGCTACCTCAATTGCCCCGGCATGGAGGGCGAGGCGCGCAGCCTCGACTTCGAGAACGATCCGAACAACTGCGGCCGCTGCGGCACCGTCTGCCCCAGCGCAGACGGCGGTCGGGCGACGTGCCAGGCCGGTGAGTGCGGCAACCCGTGCCCCAACGGCCAGTCCGTCTGCGATGGGCAGTGCGTCAACCTCGACTTCGACGAGGCCCACTGCGGCGCTTGTGGCGACACCTGCACCGACGGCATGCAGTGCAACAATGGGTCCTGCGCGTGTCCGAACGGCCGAGACGACCTGCAGTCCGATACGAGCAACTGCGGCGAGTGTGGCAACTTCTGCAGCTTCCCAGCCTTCGCAGGCGGCACACCCATCTGCGAGCAGGGCGAGTGCGCCATCGACTGCGATGAGCGCTTCGTCTGCGCGGCCGAGTGCAGCGACCTGCAAGACGACGTCGATCATTGCGGCGCCTGCGATACCCCGTGCCCGGGCAACGTCGAGCTGCCCCCGAGCGACGGCACCGTGCGCGTCACCGGCACGGGCTGCGAGTCGGCGAGTTGCACCTACACCGTGCAGCGGGCCGAGCGATTGAGCTTTGGCGACAACGACTGTGGTCGCATCTGTGCGCGGCGCGGGCTGGAGTGCGACGCCCGCGTGCTGCAGTTGCGCACCTGTACGACGAACCGCGGGCAGGGCTACGAGATGCAAAACGCCTCGCCCGGCGTCGGCTGCTTCATGTATTACTCCGATCGGGAGCAGAGCTTCCGCTTCGCGATCGCGCCCAACTGCGACTCGAACATCCGCGACTTCGACTTCAGAGATCGCCAGAACTTTCGCTACGAAGGCAACGCCGCGAACTGCAACTGCGTCACCCCCTGACGCTCGCGACTTGTCGACTGATGCCGCCTCCTCGTCCGCAGACGATCCCGCCGGATACGAGATCGAGCTGAGCCCGAGATGCGCGCGGAGCGCTTCGCCGCGCGACGGCGGCCTCGCGGTCAGCGTAGATCTCATCGCGTCCACTCACCCGCGAGGCGCCGATGCGCTTCAAACGCGACTGTGCTGCGCTGGCTGGATGGCTGCGCTGGCTGGATGGCTGCGCTGGCTGGATGGCTGCGCTGGCTGGATGGCTGCGCTGGCTGGATGGCTTCGCTGGCTGGATGGCTTCGCTGGCTGGATGGCTTCGCTGGCTCCGCTGGACACTGACCGCTGCCAGTCACGCGGAGGCGTCATCCAATAGGGTGCCCAGGCCGGCGCTGTAGGCGATCAGATCGTCCCCGAGCGCGTCGAAGACTGCCCGAATGCGGGCGCCGCCGCGCACATCCTGGTGGGTGACGAGCCACATGCCGAGCTTGGCCAGCAGCCTGCCGGGTAAGGCCCGCACCAGCTCCGGGTAGCGCCGCGCGATCTCAACCTGCAAAGCGCCCAGACCCGCGCCCTGTCGCACCGCCTCGAGTTGGGCAAGCATCGAGTCCGTTCGAAAGGCGAAGGTCTCGCGGCTGAGGCCCGGGAAGGCCTGACCCATCGCGCGCAGGACGATCTGGTTGCGGTCGAAGCCCACCAGATGGTCTTTCCAGCCGTGCATCTGGGCTATCAGATCGATTGAGGTCAGCCGCGGCACCGGGACCGTCTGCGGCACCGGGAACGTCTGCGGTCCCGCCAAGGTTAAAGGATCCCCTCGCAGAGCAAGGGTCCGACGCTTCGACAGCCGAAGCAGGCGTCGGCTGGGCGATCGTTGGCGTCGTCGCACTGCTCGCCGAAGTCGATCACACCGTTGCCGCAAATCTCGATCTGACACTGGGCCGAGCAGCCGTCGCCGCCGTCTTATATTGCCGTCGCCGTCCAGCGCACCATCGCGACACGCCGGCGCCAGAGCCTGAGTCTCCATCATCAGACCCGCCCAAACACAGAAGGGCACGTCGGATTGGACATCTGACTCGAGGATCGCTCTGCGGGGCGCCGGTCTGTGCGCCCTCTCACGGCGCCAGGATCGTGTGTACCTCGACCGTCTGCACCGCGCCTGCGATCGCGGGGTCGTATCCGCCCACCACCAAAAGTCGCCCATCGTGCAGCAGCGTCGCCGTGTGCCCGTGTCGCGCCGCCGCCAGCCGGCGACCGGCGAGCCAGCCCTCATCGGGCACGTACAGCGAGACCCGGGTCTTGGCGTTGTTGTTGATGCGATGGTCACCCATCACCACCAGCCGGCCGTCCGGCAAGGCGGTCAGGGTGTGGCGGGCGACCGAGGTGGGCATGTCCGGCAGGCGGGTCCAACGCATCTCGGCGGGTGAGAAGACCAAGAACAGCGCCGACGCGACGCCGTTGGCGTCCAACCCGCCCGTCACGTAGGTCTGCCCGTCAGGTGCCGTCGCCGCGGCCGCGTAGGCATGC
>JBNMOZ010000073.1:0-14455 GCA_051276005.1 Bradymonadia bacterium
GTGTGCGCGGCGCGATTGAGCATGACCCGGATCTCGCGCACCTCGAACTCATCTTCGTCGACAACCCGGACTATAAATTGTCCAACGGTGTCAGCGTTTTGAAGGCCGCCCCGCATATCCAGGGCGAGTTCTTCCTGATGATGTCCGACCACATCGTCGACCAGTCCATCTTCCGCACGCTCCAAGCTGAGCCGGCGCGCAAGGGCCTGGTTTTGGCGGTCGACTTCAAGCTCGACACCATCTTCGACATGGACGACGCCACCAAGGTCAAGGTCGGCGCGCTCAACACGATCGCGCACATCGGCAAAGAGATCCCCGAGTACGACGCGGTCGACACGGGCGTCTTCCGGATCGATCCGGTGCTCTTCGATCACCTGCAGGCGGTCTATGACGCCAAGGGCGACACGTCGCTCAGCGATGGCGTGCAGGCGCTCTGCTCGACGGGCAAGGCCCGCGTGGCCGACGTCGGTAACGCCTGGTGGCAAGACGTCGACACCCCCGAGACTCGCGTATACGGCGAAGGCCTGCTGCTCGGCATGCTCGGTCGCGTCGATGACGGTCCGGTCAGCCGGCACGTCAACCGCCGCTTGAGCCGCCCAATCACCCGCGCGCTCATGAACACAAACGTGCGCCCCAGCCATGTCACCGTGCTCAGCCTGCTTGTGGGCCTGGCGGCGGCGGGCATGATGGCCGTGGGCGCCGTCTGGGCGTTCGTCCTCGGTGCGGTGCTGTATCAGGCGTCGAGCGTGCTGCGCGGTGTTGACGGCGAGTTGGCGCGGCTGCGCTGGCAGTTCAGCGAGCGCGGCGCCTGGCTCGACACGGTCACTGACGACCTCACCAACATGCTCTTCCAGGTGGGTGTGGGCTATGGCGTGGCGCAGGCGACGGGTCAGCCCGTCTGGTTCGTCATCTCGCTGGCCACCGCCGGCGCTGGCATGCTGCTGTGCGGCGCCCTGTACCGCGCGGTCGCCGCGCTCGGCCTCGGCACCTACCGCGCCCTCGACTGGCGCTACCAAAACCCGAGTGAGACCAACGCTTTTCAGCGCTTTTGCGCCCGCTTCGCCTTCGTGGCGGGCCGCGATGTCTACTCGGTGCTCGTGCTCGCGCTGGCCTGTGTGGGTGTGATCGGGCTTCAGATCGCAGGCGTGCTCGCGGCCGTCATCGTGGCGATGGTCAGCGTGCAGCTGATCAGCGGTCGCCTGGGCGCGACAGCGGCGCCTGTCCGGCAGGTCGAGGCCACCTCGAAGCCCGCTCGCGGCTAAGTGATATCAGCCCACGGCTGATACAGACTCGCAGTTTCCTTCCCTCTGTTCGCTGCCCGTGATATCGCAACGCTATGCGTGACATCGGCATTATTTCTCGTTTCGAAGTGCGACGTCTGATGAGGAGCACCGGTGGTGTGCTCGCTATGACGCTCGCGTTTGTCATCTACCTCTGGCTCGCGCTCAAGCTGCGCGAAGCCATCGTTGACGTTCAAAGCGCCACTGGCGGCCTCCAAGACAGCGGCGCAGAAGCGATGGGCAAGCAGCTCATGGAGGGTGTGGTCGGCTGGTTCGTCGATCTGGAGTCCGGCACCTTCAGCGAGATGCTCGCCGGTCACTCGCCCTTCGCGTTGGTCTTCTTCCTCGTGGCCCTGGCCGTCAACCCGTTGGTCAGCATCTTGGCGACCTTCGATCAGACCGGCGGCGACATCTCAACCCGGCACATTCGCTACCTGCTGCTGCGCACCAATCGCCGCACTTTGTACTGGGGCAAGGTCCTCGGCGCGACGCTGTTCGTCAGCCTCATTCTGGGTGTCCTGGTGGCCATCGTGGCCGGCTTCGGCATCTTGGGCGGCGCCACCCCGGCCAGCGAAATCCTGTACTTCGTCCGCATCTGGCTGACGCTGAGCGTGAGTGCGATTCCATTCATTGCGCTCAACGCATGGGCCAATGCCCTCGCTGGCAGCGCGGGCGGGGCTTTTGGAATCACCTTTGGCTACTACGCCACCGTCTGGCTGATCTCGGCGGTCGGCGGGTGGGTAGACGACACGGTCAAGATGGTCGGATACCTCTCCCCGAGCGCGCTCAAGTTCAGCCTCGCCGCTGACGATCTCGCGATTGTGGGCAAAGGCCTGGTCCACATGGGCATCATCGCGGCCATCGGTCTGGCCCTCGGCAGCCTCATGTTTCAGCGGAGGGACGTCTGATGAGCGAACCGATCCTCTCTATCAAGGGCGTCACCAAGGCGTTCAATACGGTTCAGGCGCTCAGGGGCATCGATCTCGAGGTGCCTCGTGGGCGCATCTTCGGCATCGTCGGCCCCAACGGCGCCGGCAAGACCACCCTCTTCAGCATCCTGTGTGGGTTTCTGGGGGCCGACAAGGGCGAGGTCCTCCTCGATGGCAAGCCGGTTCGCCCGCAAACGCCACCTGCCAATGGGCTCTTGTCGATCCTCCCCCAAGACGCCCGCTTCCTGCCGCAGATGCCGCTGGGCCCGCAGCTCGCCTACTACGCGCAACTCGGCGGCATGAGCAAGAGCGAGGCGAAGTCGGAGGCCCAGCGAGTGTTGGGGCTTGTTGGCCTCTCCGAGGTATTCAACCGCACCGGCAAGACCTTGTCGCACGGGATGTACAAGCGCGTCGGCATCGCCCAGGCCTTCATGGGCAACCCCAAGCTCATTATCCTCGATGAGCCCACCGCTGGGCTCGATCCCCATGCGGCCCGCGAGATTCACTCGCAGCTGCGCAGCATGCGGGCCGATCAGACCGTCATCGTCTCCAGCCACAACCTGGCCGAGATCGAAGACCTCTGTCACGCCGTCGCGATCATCAAGGAAGGCAAAGTCGTTCAGGTCGCTGACATGAACGCTATGCTGGTCGACGCCGCCGAGGTCTCGTTCCGCTTGCCCGAGAAGCCATCCGAAGCGCTGCTCGCTTCGATCCAGGCCCTGCCCTTCGTGACCTTGGTGCAATGGGATCACGCCGCAGCGCGGGCTCGAATCGACATCGACACCGCACAGATGGCGGCTGACGAGGCCGGCGGCGCCCTGGTTCAATTCTTCGTGGGTCAGAGCGTCCGCTTCATGGACATGCAGGTGGGCGCCGATCTCGAAGAGCGCTTCATCCGCGAGACGCGCTGAACCAATGGCTTGAGTCAGCACGATGCTGCTCTCAAGCCATTGGATAGATAGAGAAAAGGCGACCATGACGGTCGCCTTTTCTCTATCTGGGGATGACGTGAAGAGGCGACCGTCTACAACGGTCGGCTCTTCAACTCATGCCGACCAGAGCCGGCCTGACGTCAGGCCGCTGCGGGGGACGAGAAGCCCTTCGCGGCCAGCAACGCGAGCACCGACGCGACGATGCCTAAGATGGCGATGAACCCGAACGAGCCGAGCGGTGAGAACATGACCGGACCCACCAACTCTGCCGCAATGCCCAGGATGGCGACCACCATGATGAACTTCTGCGCCTTCTGCATGAAGAGCGTCACGGCCGCGGCGATCTGAAGGCCGAGCAGCACGAACAGGAAGATACCGAAGGCCGCGATGGCGGGGCCCTTCTCGACGGCGAGCTGCGCGATGGCGGTCGCTTCGTCCATTGCGTCTTCGCCGCCGGCGGTCACCTTGAGGTTGCCGTCCTTCTTGGCCTGCTCCATCGCCTTCTTCATGTCGGCGCTGGTCTTGCCCGTCTTCTCCATCTCGCTGGCACCAGCAGCGCCCATGGCACCAACGCCGCCGTACTTGATTCCACCGAACCCGTTCATGATTCCGACGATGATCAACAGAACACCAGCTGCAATACGCATGCTTATTCCTCTCAATGACCCACAAATTTGGGATGTCATGGACGTAACATGGTGTACAGCACACCACAACGCCTTCGGTGGAGATGACCGGAAACTCATCTGGCGTCTACTAGATTCTTAGGAATAATCTGCGCCAGCGGCGCGGTTTACGATCTCCTTGACCACTGACGGATCGGCTAACGTCGAGATGTCACCTAGGTTTTCGGGCTCGCCTGCCGCGATCTTACGCAGGATTCGGCGCATGACTTTGCCCGAGCGTGTCTTCGGCAGCCCCGGAACGCACAGATGGCGGTCGAGCCGGGCGTGTGCACCAATGGCCTGTCGCAAGACAGCGTTGAGGGTGGTCAGATCGACCGACTCAGTCTCACCTTGCAACACCACATATGCGAACACCCCCTGGCCCTTGATGGCATGCGGGATCCCGACAACGGCGGCCTCGGCGACAGCCTCGAGGCTGACCAGCGCTGACTCGAACTCCGCCGTGCCCATGCGATGCCCGCTGACGTTGAGCACGTCGTCGACCCGGCCCGTGATCCAATAGTCGCCATCGGCGTCGCGGCGACAGCCATCGCCGGTGAAGTACAGACCTGGGTAGGTCTGGAAGTATGTGGCGACAAAGCGCGCGTGATCGCCCCAGACGGTGCGGGCCTGACCGGGCCAGGGATGCGCCAGACACAGATGTCCCATCGCAGGGCCCCGCAGCACGTACCCATCGGGATGCATCAGCACGGGTTGGATGCCGGGCAGCGGTCGGGTGGCCGAGCCGGGCTTGACCGGCGTCGCGGGGGCGATGGGGCTGATCGCGATGCCGCCCGTCTCGGTCTGCCACCATGTGTCGACAATAGTGCAGCGCCCCTCACCCACCGTCTGGTGGTACCAGATCCAGGCGTCGGGGTTGATCGGCTCACCCACCGTGCCCAGCACGCGCAGGCTGCTGCGATCGTGGGCCTTGACCACGGCATCGCCCCGCGCCGCGAGGGCCCGGATGGCTGTGGGGGCGGTGTAGAAGATTGTCACCTTATGGCGCGCGACGAGGTCCCAATAGCGCCCGGCGTCGGGGTAGAGCGGCGTCGACTCGAACATCACCGTGGTGGCGCCGTTGGCCAGCGGGCCGTAGACGATATAGCTGTGCCCGGTGATCCAGCCCACGTCGGCCACGCAGGCATAGACGTCGTCCTCGCGCAGGTCGAAGACGACGCGATGGGTGTACGCGGCGTAGGCCAAGTAGCCGCCGCTGGTGTGCACCAGGCCCTTGGGTCGGCCGGTGCTGCCCGAGGTGTAGAGGATGAAGAGCGGATCTTCCGCCTTCATTGCAGCCGCTTCGAAGCTTGACGGCTGCCCGTCGATCGCGTCGTGCCACCAGACGTCGCGCCCGGTGGTCCAGTCGATGGCGCCGCCGGTGCGGCGATACACCACCACCGCGTCGACGCCCGTGCTGCCGACGAGGGCCTCATCGACGACCGCCTTGAGCGCGAAGGTGCGCCCGCCACGCTGGCCTTCGTCTTGGGTGATGATCACGGTGGCCCGGCAGTCGGCGACCCGATCGCGCAGCGCCTCGGCTGAGAAGCCGCCAAACACGACCGAGTGGATCGCGCCCAGCCGCGCGCAGGCCAGCATCGCGATCGCGGCCTCGGGCACCATGCCCATGTAGATGATGACGCGATCGCCCGCCGACACGCCCAACGCCTGCAACGCGCCCGCGGCCTGGCACACCTCGCCGTGCAGTTGGGTGTAGGTCAGCGTGCGGCCGCTGCCCGGCTCGTCGCCTTCCCAAATGATCGCCGGCTTGCTGCCGCGGGCCTCGAGGTGCTGATCGAGGCAGGTCTCAGTCACGTTGAGCGTGCCGTCGGCGAACCAGGTCAGCGGGGCGTCTTTGATGCTGCGGAAGCTGCCGTTGAGGCCCTGTGTCGGGGGGGTACGCCAGCGCACATGCGCATGCGCGCGGGCCAGCCAGAAGCCGTCGGGGTCGGCCTCTGCCGTCATCCAGGCTGCGCGCCAGGCGGCCAGATCGGGGATCGGGCTGGCGCTGTCGGCGCTCACCCGTGCGGGTACCGCGTATGTCGTCTCGCTCATGCTGCCTCCCAGATGCGTCGCGGCATCACAGCATCTCAGCGAAGATTCAGGTAGGCTCTTCGCCCCATGAGCGACGCGTTCACAATTCGACTGGCGACGACCCGCGATTTAGACGCCATCGTGGCCCGTTGGCACGATCTGATGGACGCCCACCGCGCCCTCGACGAGACCCTCTACGCCACCGCGACCCACGCACCTGGCACCTATCGCGCCTTCGTGCGCCGTCACATGAGCAAGAGCGTATCGGTGGTGTTGGTGGCTGAGCGCGATGGCGTGATTTTCGGCTACATGCTGGGCGGCAAAGGCCAGCGCAGCCCGATCTACGCCGTCGGTGAGGTTGGCATGATCTTCGACCTGGTCGTGCAGCCCAATCTGCGTCGCGCCGGCATCGGGCGCGCGCTCGTGGACGCCGCGATGGACTGGTTCGAAGAGCGCGAGCTCGACCATGTGCAGGTCAACTTCTCTACGCTCAACCCCAGCGCCGCCCAGTTCTGGCCCGCGATGGGGTTCGCACCATTTCTGTGCGAGGCCTACCGCCCGGTGCGCCTCGCAGCATCCCAAGGCAAGACCGTGTCCCAAGGTAAGTCCGTGCCCCAAGGTAAGTCCGTGCCCGAAGGCAAGGCAGCGGCAAGCAAGGCAACGGCAAGCAAGGCAGCGGCAAGCAAGGCAACGGCAAGCAAGGCAACGGCAAGCAAGGCAACGGCAAGCAAGGCAACGGCAAGCAAGGCAACGGCAAGCAAGGCAACGGCAAGCAAGGCAATGACCCCATGAACGACGTCACCGAGACCCATCCCGATCCGCGCACGCTCGTCGTGGAGTTGTGCCGACAGTTTTACTTTCAAGGCTGGTGCACCGGCACTGGCGGCGGCATCAGCGTGCGCGAGGGCGATCGGATCTTCATCGCGCCCAGCGGCGGGCAAAAGGAGCGCATCGCGCCCGAAGACCTCTTCGTGCTCGATCGTGAGGGCGAGGTGATCATCGGGCCGCGCGACACCCGCCTGAAGATCAGCGCCTGCACGCCGCTGTTCATGAGCGCGTATCGGCTGCGCGACGCCGGCGCGGTGCTGCACAGCCACAGCGCCAACGCGATGCTGGCGACGCTGATCTTCGACACCCACTTCGAGGTGACCCATCTCGAGATGATGAAGGGCCTGCGCGGCGTCGGGTATCACGACACGGTGCGGGTGCCGATCATCGAGAACACCGCCCATGAATGCGATCTCGCCGATCGCCTGGCCCAGGCGATCGAAGAGAACCCCGGCGTCGACGCCGTGCTCGTGCGGCGCCATGGCGTCTATGTGTGGGGCCGCGATTGGGCCCACGCGAAGACGCAGGCCGAGTGCTACGAGTACCTGTTCGCCGCGGCGGTCGCGATGAAGCAGATGGGCATCGATCCGACGGCTGTGCCGCCGACCGTCGTGGAGGGCTGAGCATGCGCGCCTGGCATTTAGACGACACCGCCCCGATCTCGCCTGCCGATCTGGCGGCGCAGGGCATCGCATACGAAGCCATCAGCCTCGACGACCCCGAGCCCCGGCTGGCCGACTTTGGCCGCGCGCATGGTTATGTCGAGCGCGATACGGTTGAGCTCAGCCCGGCGACGCCGAACCTCGACGCCATCTGCGCGAAGTTCGATGTCGAGCATGAGCACGCCGCCGACGAGGTGCGGTTCGTGCTCGACGGCGAAGGCATCTTCGACATCCGTGACGACGCCGATCGCTGGATGCGCGTGATCGTTGAAGCCGGCGACCTGATCGTCGTACCGGCCGGTCGCCATCACCGATTCCTGCTCACCGACGCGCGGATGATTCGCTGCGCGCGGCTGTTCAAAGACACCGATGGCTGGGTGCCATTGTACCGAGAGGCTTGAGATGGCGGTGCTCCCGATTTTGCAACTGGGTGATCCGCGTCTGCGCGTCGTCTCGGCGACCGTTGAGGCTGACGAGTTGCCTGAGCTGCAGGGGTTCATCGACGACCTGCTAGAGACGATGAAGGCCGCAAACGGTGCCGGCTTGGCCGCGCCACAGGTGGGCGTCCTCAAAAGGATTTGCGCGGTTCATGTGCAAGACAATCCGCGCTACCCGTACAAGCCAAACTTCCCGCTGACGGTCTTCGTCAATCCGGTCATCACCTGCCTGAGCGAAGCCAAGGCATCGGTCTATGAAGGCTGCCTGAGCGTGCCCGACTTGCGCGGGCGCGTCGATCGGTGGATGGAGGTGCGGGTCGACGCCCTCGATCGGCATGGCGTCCCGTTCAGCGTGGGCGCGCGCGGCCTGATCGCGGGCACCTTCCAGCATGAGTTCGACCACCTCGATGGCCTGCTGTTCGTCGATCGCGTCACCGACACATCGACGCTGTGCACCTGGGCCAACTTCGACGCGCACTACAAAATCGGCTTCGTCGAAGAGGCCTACGCGCTCGCAGCTCAATACGCGTCAAACCCTTGACCGGCGCAGCTGATCGCGCTCGATCCTCTTGCCACCGAAAAGCATCAGGCGCCATGCTGGGTGCATCTGGACCCGTGAATAATTTCGTCCTTTGCATTTGAGCCGCAAATTGGGCGGCTTGCATGCGTCCCTGGCCTGTTTCAATGCTCTTGTGGAGATTCGATGCCTTGGCCCCTACTGCCCCCAAACCCCGAAACCCAGCCGGCGCCGTTTGACGGGGATCTCTTCGTCTTCAGCCTTGAGTTGACCGGGATGTATCCGCCTGACGAGCAGGTCGATCACCACTTCAGCGTCGACGGGGTCGACGCCGCCGTCTACGTGCCCATCCAACTCAGCGCCTCTGATCATGTCTACACGGGGGTCGGCATCGCGCCGCTCACGAGCGTGGGATCGACGGTGACCTACAAGAGCATCTATCTGCCGCGCAGCAAGGAGAACGACCATCAGGTTGACGTTGATGCGAGTCCATTTCTCGGCGGCATCTCGAAGATCGAGGTCGTGTCGATGGGATCCGAGACGATCATCAAGGCCGTCGTCGACGTCTCGGGTAGCGGCTGGTCGCTGTTCGCGGTGCCGTTCATGCCGAGCACACCCAAGTTTGCCAGCCTGAACGACTATCAGGCGCTGGTCGGGCATGCCGATCTCTCGGGCTCGGGCATCGCGAAGGTGACCGTGACGCCGGGCAGCGTTGAGCGCTACGCGGTCTTCGTGGGCCGTGGCTGGCCAACGGAGATCGTGCCGGACTCAGCCGCCTACCTCATCGAGATCTGACGCGTCTCGCGCCTCGTGACCGCCTCTCTGGGCTCGGTCGCCTGCGATGACCGCGCCCAGCGCGGCAAGTCGGACATCTGCACAACTCAACAAGATCAGCAGGGCGCTGTCGCCTCGGCACGAGTCCACCACCGAAGCAGACGGCGACCCTCGATGAGGTCTGCGCCGTGCTCGACCGTTATCCGATAAAGCCTAGAAATATGAAGAGCATGCATTCTTCAGTCAGGGGGGGGCGTTTTTCCGGCGAAAATATATGCCGGGGAAGGTCTGAGCGTGGATGACCATGAAGCGTAATGGGACATGGAGGCGGAAAATGCTTGATCAGTGTGGGTTGCTCGGCTAGCCTTCGGATGTGGGTCCAATCAGTCCCGCTACACCCTGCCCGTAGTGGGCGGACCTACAACGCGCTCCCGTCGAATGCCCGACGACGTGAGCGCAGGGGGCGGCAGGCTCCTGCCCGATTTCTGCCGCCCCCACCTTTTCTATTCCACCGCTGGTCGTCGTTGATACACATGGTACGCATGCGTTTACTGACCCTGACCGGCGTGCTGGCCACGATGGCCGCAGTGCTTCCTGCTCATATTGCCACCTATGCAGACGCGCATCTCTGGTGGACCCACGCTTCATGACAATCTATGTGCGGTCGTCGGATGGCGGGCAGCGGTGCGCGTGAGCGCGCGGCTCGGGCGATCCTGCGCGCGGCTCGGGCGATCCTGCGCGGGGGTTGGGCGCCTGGGCCGACGCATTTCGGCGTCAACTTCCCTGGCAGAATCGAATGCGTCGATGATCGAGATGTGGGCTTCGTGATGGTCGGTCGGCGGCTGTCTGCGCCCGCGTTTGCGGGGATCATCTTCGCACTCAAGATGTTGCTCTCGGCGCTAAAGAGCCTTTAGCGCCCGGATTACCGGCGCGCCCGTCACGCAGCCGTCAGCCGCAGCGCTCAAGGGTCAGGGCTTGCGGCGCCGACGAATCAAGCCACCCTTTGAGACGACCGTGTCGGTTGTTGCCGGATCGCCGCCGCCGGGCACTTCAGCCGGCTTGGGCGTCGGTGCCTTCAGGCCAAGCCAGCGATATGAGATGCCACCCTTGACGTCGAGGTCATCCGAGGCGAGCGATTGCCCGAGATGTTTGGCCGTCGCATTGATTTCACGAATCAATGCACCGACTTCAGACACATTGTCTGCTCCGGCGGCGCTTGCGGCGTCGGTGCGGCCCAGCGTGCCACGCTCCCGCAGAACCTCGGCCAGGCGCAGCGCCTTGGGGCTCAAGTTCGCCAGCATGCCATCGACGGTGGTGGGGCGGGCGCGGGCGGCATCTGGCGCCGACTTGCGGGCCTTTCGAGGTGCCGGAGTCTTCTTGGGTGCCGGAGTCTTCTTGGGTGCCGGAGCCTTCTTGGGTGCCGGAGTCTTCTTGGGTGCCGGAGTCTTCGTGGGTGCCGCAGCGGGCGCTGACGGTGCGAGAGGCGCCGGCGCTGGGAGAGCCGGTGCGGGCGCCGCGGCTTTGCGCGCTGGCTTGTCCGACGGCGGGATGGCGCGTGCCATGAGCGGCCCCGTCCATCTCCAGGCGCGGACCCCGTCGAGGATGAAGCGCACGTACGGCAGTGTGACGCCGCGCACGGGCCCCCAGCGACCGATCGCCCCAGTGATGCCGCCCACGGCCTTGGCGTTCTTGAGATCCAGCCGGCGGACCATCTCCTCGACCTTGACCACGCCCTTGTCTTGCAGAATGGCCAGGAATCGCTGTGAGTTGACCGGCAAGCCATCGAAGAAGGTCTCGAGGCTCATGACCGCCGGTGCCTTCGACGGCGCCTCGTCCAGCTCGACCGGCGCGCTCTGGGGCACTGCCGTTGGCGCCGCGCGGCGTTGCGCTGGCTGCTGGGCTGGCGCCAAGATCGCCGGTAGCTCAGCGCGCGTCGGGGTGCTGGTCGCCCGTCTCGCCGGGACCTCACGACCGCCCAGGATGAGAATCAGGGCTTGGACCGCCTCGGCGATCTCAGGGCGCGACAGCATATGCGTCGGCACACTCAGCTTTACAGACATCTATCGGAACCTCATTTTGGGTCAGGCTGCTGCACGGCGGCGTCCACGACGCGGTTCAAAACGGGTGAACCCGCGCGGTGCAGAGGGAAAACGCTAGCAAAACTACTTTGAGAGAATCAAATGAATACACGTTGAGGGAGCGAGGCGGTCAGGCGTCTTCGGGCGGCGTACATGACCTGGTATCCGGTGCGGATGTCAGGTCACCACGACGTCCGCTGGGACCGGTTGGGTCGACCAAATCCAGACCCGCTTGCCATCTCGCTTCCCGGCGACATATGGGCGTTCGATTTCACGCTCTCGGCACCGACGTACGATGGGCTCTGTCGCACCGCCCAGCTCTTTGGGACGGCGAAACTCGAGCGCTTCGAGCGCCTCTTCCCGCGTCACGAGGCCGCGCGCTGCGACCAGCGTCAAGAACTGCTGGGACTTCGCTGGGAGACCTTCGAAGTCGCGCAGATCGGGGGCGCGCAGAGCCGGTGCTGCCGCTGCCTTGACGGCGACTTCGGCTGCCTTGACGGCGACTTCGGCTGCCTTGACCAGTGTTTTTACCGGCGTTGCAGTCTCGATGACCGGCTTGGCGACCGGCTCGATGACCGGCTGGGCGACCGTGGTGACCGGCTCGATGACCGGCTCGATGACCGGCTCGATGACCGGCTCGATGACCGGCTGGGCGACGGTGGCGACCGGCTTGGCAGCGGGCTCGACCGGCGGCAGCGCTGCTGGCGGCAGCGACATCACCGGGGGACGGGCTGCGGGCAGCATCGTCGGGGTCTCAGACAAACGCGCTGGCGCGTCCGGAGTCTGGGCTTCGTCGACCGGCGACCCGATCCAACGCCAGGCGCGCTCGCCGTCGGATGTCGTTGTCTCGTAGGGCACCTTGACGCCGCGATTGGGTGCCCAGCGACCGATTGAGCCAGTCAAGCCACCCATGGCCTTGGGCGCGGTGAGTTCCAGGGCGCGCATGGCATCACTGATCTTGAGCAATTTCTCACTTTGGACCATCTCGATGAAGCGGCGCGAGCGATCTGGCAACCCGGCAACGAACCTTCGATAGCGTTCGGCCGCGTCGGGCACATCGGCCAGAACCGCCGGCGCTGCGGCGACTGGCGCCACTGCACGAGGCCTTGCGACGGGCGACAACGGGGCGATGGGGTCCATCGAATTACCCAGCGCGCCGACCAAACGAGCGATTGCCTCGGCGACTCCAGTGCCTGCCAATTGCTCCAATGCGATATCGAGTTTGATTGCCATCAGTATCCTCATGTCTTCGAGATGGCGGGCGTGTAGAATGCCGCCCGGCGCGATCTCGATCGTTGACGGCATACCACTATCAGAAGTCAATGGAAGGGTCCAGGCGTTGACAGCGCTCTAGTCATTATTGAGCCGAGCACGCCATGCTCTCTCGGCAGCCGCACCCCGCGGCAGGGTGGCCTCGCGCGCCGCCTCGGGTGTACCGTCGGCGCGTTGATCCGAGGAGCGAATCGCGTGTCTGCCAAACACCGTGCACCGGGACGTCACCGTCGGTGGCCGACGCGACGCTCAGCGCTCTTGCTGGGTGTGCTCGCGCCGACAGCAGCCGGCGCCTGGCTTGAAGGAGCGGATGCCGTGTTGGCCCGCGTCGAGGCCACATGGCGGCCCACGCCCATCGTGCTCGACCTTCAGATTCGATGGCGAGACGGACAGCGCTCACAGACGCAGTGGTCGCTGGGGCCGGCCCCCACTCAAGGTCTGGCCGTCTTCGATCCCAGCGGGCCCGCTGGATTTGGGCGCGCGGTCCTCAACACCCTGTACACGCAAGGCGTCGAGGCGCTCGCAGATGGCTTCGCGGTCGACCCGGATCGGCGCCGCATGGCGCTCATCAATCAGCGCCCCTGCCAAGTGATCGGCCGGGCTCATGGCGATGCAGCGGACCGGCCTGCGATTTGGCTCGATCACGAGCGGCGATACCTGTTGCAGGTCGCCAAAGGCACTCAAGAGCTCCGGCTCTTCGATTGGGATTGGACGTCTATGACGCCGGCGCCGACTCGCCTTGAGTACCACCGCGGGGGCCGCTGGCAATGGGTCGCTGCCGTGGCCGTGAGGCGCTGATGCAGACCGCCGAGATCGCCATCCCCGTGCCGCTGCGTCAGGTGTATCACTATGCGGTGCCCGCGGCGCTCGACGCGACCGCTCAACTGGGCGTGCGCGTCAAAGTCCGGTTCGCCGGACGCGCAATTATTGGCTATCTGATCGCCCGTGACACACCGCCGCCGCCGGGGGTGAAGCTGCAGCCGATCCTGGCGGTCGTGGACGCCGAGCCGACCTTCGATGCGCCGATCCTGCGCCTCGCGCGCTTCTTGGCTGACTACTATCACGCGCCGCTCGGTGAGGTGCTCCGCGGGGCGCATCCGGCCGGCACCAACGCGAAGGGCGTGCCCGGGCTCGCGCTGACGCCACAGGGTCGCGCGGCGCTGCCCGACGTGACCGATCCGACGAATCGGGCGCTGATGTCTGCGCTCGTAGCCGCTGACGCCGCGCTGCCGGTCTCGGCGCTCGCGCTGCCCGACGACGCCGCGCTCAAACGCATGTTCGCTGCAGAGTGGATCACCCGCGAGCCGGTCACGCTGGCCGCGCCGGTGCAGGTCAAGACCGAGCGCGTGGTGCGGGTGTTGGTGCCGCCGCCCAGCAGGCCGCGTGGCCCGAGTGGGCGGCCCCTCAAGCGCGATCTGGTGCATGCGTGGCTGGTCGGCCGTGGCGCGGTGCCCACGCGCACGGTCAGCGCTGAATTCAAGGGCGCAGCGGGGCATCTACGCGCGCTCGCCGACGAGGACGCGGTGGCCTTCGAGCAGGTCGAAGTGCTGCGCGATCCGTTCTTCGGCGAGGTCGTCGCCCGCGACTCGCCGCCGGTGCTCAATGCCGCGCAAAAGAAGGCGGTCGCTGCAGTCTTGGCGGCTGATGGCTTCACCGGGTTCTTGCTGCAAGGCATCACCGGCAGTGGCAAGACCGAGGTGTACTTGCATGCCATCGAGGCCGTGCTCGAGGCGGGCGGTGGCGCGTTGGTTTTGGTGCCCGAGATCGCGCTGACGCCCCAACTGGTGCGGCGCTTTCGCGCGCGGCTGGGCGACGCGATCGCGGTGCTGCACTCGGGCCTGGCGCGGGGGGCGCGCTTCGATCAGTGGCGGCGGCTGCGGCGCGGCGAGGTCAAGATCGCCATCGGTGCCCGCTCCGCGCTCTTCGCGCCCGTCGCCGATCTGCAGCTGATCGTCGTCGACGAGGAGCACGATCCCTCGTTCAAGCAGCATGACGGGGTGCGCTACCACGCCCGCGATATGGCGCTGGTGCGCGGGGCTCAAGAGGG
>JBNMOZ010000074.1:0-14439 GCA_051276005.1 Bradymonadia bacterium
GCTGCGATCCGACGGCACCTACACGCCCGTTCAGCCCGCCAAGGGCGAGACTGCCGTAGACACCCAGGCTGACTTGATGGCGTTGCTGGGCGACTGACCCGGCTGCGGCCGGTCAGCGGGGTCGGTGCTGGGTGTCTTTGCCTGCGGTGATGAACAGGGCGGTCGCGGGCGCATCGACGTCGGCCGTGTGCCAGACCCCCGGGCGGGTTGATCGTCCAGGGGGCGCTGAAGGCACCCATCATGACCATCGCCGTCTGATTCGCCTTCAGCAACACCGCCGTTGGTGAGCTGCAGGTCGCGTTTGGCGCCAAACCCGACGAGCGTCTTCTTCCAGTTGTCCTCGCTCTGCGAGGAGATACCGATGATGAGGGCCAGCGCCAGCACGGCCAGAACTATGCTCATGAGGCCTCGGTACTGAACCGTGCACGCATGCCGTCACTTCGACGGACCGCCGCAAGAGAAGCGAGGCCCTAAACGGGGTCGGCCCTGAATGCGTCATCGCGACTCGGTCTCGCTCAAGCGCCCAGCCGCGCTGGCCTCAACCACCGACAGCCCACCACCGATCGCACCGACCCGGCCCTGGATCAACTCAATCGCTGCCAGCGCGGCCGACTTGAGTTGGCCGTCGGCGAAGAGCCCGCTGGTGCGCTCACGCAACGCCATGACCGCGTTGGGGGTGCCCACCAGGCCCAGGCCGTCGGCCGCAGCCCGCGCGGTGGCCATGTCTTCGAGCGCCAGAGCTTCGATCATCAGCGCTTCGGCGGCGACCCCATGGCGGCGGGCTGCCCGCAACGCGGCCACCGCGACTCTTGCGTCGGGTACGAAGCGCGCGAGGATCTCCAACGACACGGGCGGCTCAGCGGTCTTGAGCACTTCGAGCGCGGCCACCGCGATGACCGGCCACTTCAAGTGGGTGCGCGCGATGGCGGTCGCGTCGGTGTGGTGACCCAGCCAGGTGAGCGCCTCAGCGCGCAACCCTTGGGGGTTGTGTGCGTTCTCGAGGACGCGTTGCACGGCGGGCGCCGTTGCCGCCACCGACGCCACCCGATCCCTGCCATGCGCCACGACCATCACGAGCGCGTCGGCGCGCGACGCGATCACCTCGGCCTCAATCGCGTAACGCGCTGACCCCACCGGCATGATCCGCAGGGCCTCGATCGCCACCGCCGGATCATCAGTGCGCACGACGTGCGCCAACGCGGTGTCATCGGCCGGGCGCGAGAGCCTCTGCCCAATCTCGGCGATCAGGTCGATGACATCGATCAGCTCGTTGAAGTTTGCCAACCCGCTGTCGGTCCACTTGATTTCACCGTCCTGGGTGTCGATTTTACGCGCCAGACCGCGCAATACGATCGAGCGCGTCTCGATGTCCAAGAGCGCCCGGACCGCCCGCGACGATCCCCGTACAAGCGCACGCCCGTCGAAATCCGGGTCGCCGATCTGCAGATCTTCGCCTTTGAACAGGCCGCCGAAGAGGTTGAACCCCTCACGCCGCAATACGAGATCAGGCGGCATGTCTGCCGTCGCCACAACTCGGGTGTACACCTGCCGCGACTTGCCGGACTGCTTGGAGTAGGTGTCGACGCAGATCGTCACGCCTTCGATGCGTCCCCGCGCTGACGCGCGACGAAATATCCCACCCTCGGTGTGGATGAGCCCGTAGCGATCGGCGATTTGGCGCATGGTGGCGCGCCACGCATGGGCGCGATGTATGGCGAACCCGATCATGATCGACACGGCGACAAGACCAACGAGCATCATGCCGGCGGAACTCATAAGACGTACTGGGTGTGCATGCGCACACTTCGACGCATCGAAGGTGCGCGGGCAAGGCCTTTGACGCAGGACGACGCGGCGTCGTCAGCGAGGGGCGGTTGCATGGGGGCGGGAGGTCTACAGCCAGATTCAGACATGCGTGACCGCAAGCATATCCGAGATACGGGTATGCAAGGGTCGATGCTGACGGCTACAGACAAGGTGACCGAAGACGGTGCGGCCATCGCGTAGAGGCGATAACCGGCCAAGAAGCCCAGCCGAGGATCAGTCCTCGACGACTTCTTTGCTCTTCATGCCGTAACGCTTCAAGAAGCGATCGACGCGGCCCTCGGTGTCCATGATCTTCTGCTTGCCCGTGAAGAACGGGTGCGTGAAGGCGCTGATGTCGATCGGCAGCACGAAGTGCTCGACGCCGTCGATCTCACGGGTGTCACGCGAGCTCATCACTGAACGCGTGATGATCTCGTGCTCGCCGTCCACGAAGACGACGTTGTTGTACTTGGGATGGATGTCGGACTTCATGGCTCGCTCCTTGAAACTACCCCCGGCTGACGGGCAGCGGGGCGCCGGAAACTAGCCCAATCGGTCTGCGGGATCAATAAAATCCCGCGCAGGCCGTGGTGAAGGAACAGTTCAGGTCATTTAAGGCGCCTCGGCCGAGCAAAATCGGCCACATTCACGTAGCTTCGGAGCTGCGACACGTCGGCCCGACGCAGAAGAGTCGGCGACCCGAGCGGGGACGGTGAGCGAGTACTGCGACTTGAGGGCTCACCGCAACTTGAGCCGCGCCATTGATTGGACTGGGGAGTTTAGCTTGGGTTCTGTGCGTATTTTGAGCTCTATTCGTGCACTTGGCTGTGGCCGTGGACCGGCGTCGGTCGGCACGCGCATCGCGGCTTTGGCCTTGATTTTCGCCGCTGCGGGCGCGTTGAGTGGCTGTGGTGGCGACGAGGACGACATGGCCGACATGGCCGACATGGCCGTGGGCGAAGGCGGTGCGGGCGGCGGAGACAGCAACGTACCCGCCGAGTTCGCCGACCTGAGCAACCCGTTGAATGATGACGCGGACGCGCTGACCGCCGGCCGGGAGATTTACGACGGCGCCTGCGCGGCATGTCACGGCATCACCGGCACGGGCGGGCCGCAGTTCAACCCGGCCTCCACCGACTTCACCGTCGACCAGAGCGCCTGGACCGACGGCTACCTGTTCTGGCGCACCCGCACCGGCGCCGCGAGCGGTCCGGCCGGCTCGATCATGCCCGCCTATGACGGCACGCAATCCGAGGATGAGACCTGGCAGGTCATCACCTATCTTCGAAGCTTCGGGAGCTGAGCTGAGCCCATGCCTGAGATGCCCAAGACCGGCGAGAGACGCCCTTTGACGGCCGAGATGGCCAAGACCCTCGGCATCGATCGCCGCACTGCAATCCGTTTTCTGGGCGGCGGCTGTGCGCTCGCCGTCGCGTCCGTCTCCGGCTGCACCATCGCCGAGGTCTTCGGCGCGGGCGGAGCGGGCTTCGACTTCGACCTGTCCCAAGGCAAGTTCGCGCCTCTGACCGCGGTCGACGGGGTCGTCGCGATCGATGAAGGCCGCCCGATTCTGCTGATTCGCACCGCGCAAGACACCATCGTCGCGCTCAACCGCATCTGCACCCATACCCAATGCGACATGGCCCCCGACAAGTTCGGCGTGTGGCGCGACGGGCGACTGCAGTGTACCTGTCACGACTCGTTCTTCGACGCCGAAGGCAAGGTGCTCTCGGGCCCCGCCCCCCGCGACCTGACGCGCTATGCGGTCGACTTCGACGCCAACGCGGGCACCGGCAAAGTGCAGTTCGGGGACGCACCGGAGCCCGAGTCGAACGTGCCCGAGTCCTACCGCGGCCTGACGAACCCCTTCGACGGCGACGCCGACGCGATCACCGCTGGCGAGACGGTCTACGGGCAATGTGCCGGCTGTCACGGGTCTGAGGGCGAAGGCAGCGAGGCCTTCATGCCACCCGCGACGGCCTTCAACGGCGACAACTCGGTCTACGCGGATGACTATCTGTTCTGGCGCATTCGTACAGGCGGCATGAGCGGGCCCGAGGGCTCGGTCATGGGGGCCTATCCCGAGTCGTCGCTGCCCGACGATCAGGTTTGGCAGATCATCTCGTACCTGCGCAGCATCGCCCAATGATGCGCAGCGCGCTCACCGGGCTGATGCTGCTCATGAGTCTGGCCGGCGTAGCGCAAGCCACCCCCCGCCAAGCGCTCACCGCGGGCACGCCCTGCGTCGCCTGCCACGTCAACCCCAGCGGCGGCGAGGGCCGCACCGAGTTGGGCTGGTCGTCGATGCGCCATGCCGGCGCGGTCACCTACGATCAGATGGGCCTCAAGTCGTTTCATGACGTGTCGAGCAACACGTTCCTCGACAGCGTCCGCCTGGGCTTTGATGCGCGGCTGCAGGGCGCCCGCTTGGGCCGCCCCCAAATCGAAGACAAGGCAGGCGGCGCGACCGAGACGGTCTACCCCGACATCACCTGGTTTCCCATGCAGTTTCAGCCGTACCTGACGGTCAAGCCGACCTCGAAGGTGACGCTGTACGGCACGTGGCTCATGGGTCCCAGCACGCTGCGCGACGGCGAACTGTGCGACCCGGTGTTTGCGGGCATGAACTGCTTTGGTGCGCAGGCGATCCTCGAGCCGGGCGGCACGGCGCCGACGGTGCGGGTGGGCGTGTTTCAGCCCAGCATCGGCATTCGCCACGACGATCACACGATCCTGTTGCGTGGCGACGCGGCCAACCGCCGGCAGCCGGTCATCGCGCCGGGCTTCGCCGAGGTGGGCGCCGAGACCATCTACCAGCCGCGGCAATGGTTGCGCATGGAGCTGGGCGCCTTCGGCACGAGCAACCTCGACGACGCGCTCAACAGCGTGCAAGAGACCGCCGAGTTGTGGCCGGTCGCCTACTCCGCGCGGGTCAGCTTCATGCCCTACCTGGAGTTTGGTGGCGAAGAGCCCGCCGAAGAAGACGAGTTCGCCGACGACTTCGACGACGAGCCGTCCACCCCGCTCGGCGTCAACACTTGGATTGGCGCGAGCGCCTTTGGCAGCAAAGACTTCATGTTGTTCAACGCGTTTTTGGGCGCGGGCATCCACGAGGGCGTCTCGGTCATGGCCGAGGGCTCCATCGTCCGGCGCACCATCGAGTACGACCAGCTCAACGCAATGCTGATGCTCAACTACACGCCCTGGAGTTGGGCCAGCTTCGCCGTGCGGGCCGAGCGGGCACAGACCCGCACCGCAGCCGATGAATCGATCACCTGGCAGTACGTCGCTGGGTTGGAGTTCTTTCCGCTGCCGTACCTCGAGGTGCGGCCCGAGTATCGCCTCGTCGAGACCGACGACTACCGGTTCGGCCAGGCCACTTTGCAAGTCCACCTGTTCTACTAAGGCTGTACGCAGCCCACCGAGGAGATCATATGCGCACTCTACTGCTCGCTCTGCTGGCCCTGCCGGCCCTCGCCCAGGCTGCCCCGATCGAGCTCAAGGGCCAGATGAAGTTCGTCAGCGACGCCCCGGTCGAGAAGATCGTGGGCACCGCCGACGGCAAAGCCACGCTCGACATCAACCTGCAGGATCTGACCAAGATCACCGGCAAGATCGCCGTCAGCATCGCGTCGATGAAGACCGGCAACGACATGCGCGACGGGCACCTGCGCAGCGCTGAATGGCTCGACGCGGCGAAGCACCCCGAGATGATGTTCGAGGTGGTCAGCGTCACGGCCAAGCCGACGCAGACCAAGGGTGACGTCAAGTCGGCCGCGCTCGAGGTGACCGGCAAGTTCACGCTGCACGGGGTGACCACCGACCTCAAGGCGCCAGCGACGATCAAGTGGAAGGGCGACAAGGTCAAGGTCAGCACCCAGTTCACCATCAAGCTCGCCGACTACAAGGTGAAGGGCAAAGAGGGCATCGTCGGCCAGAAGGTCGGCGAGACCATCGCCTGCGAAGCCACCCTCAAGGGTGCCGTCAAATGAAGGGCGCTGCCGCCCTTCTGGTCGTGATCGCCCTGAGCGCCGTGGGCGTCTGGTTCGCGCACGGACAACATATGGCCACGCTCGACAAAGAGCTCGTGACCACCACCGTGACCGACGACTTCGGCGACGAGGTCAAGAAGAACGAGTGGAAGGACACCTTCAAGATCGGCCTCGACATCGCTGGACCGGTCGCCGGTGGCAGCCTTGGGCTCGCGGGGCTGCTGCTCTTCATCAATCGGCGCAAGCGCAAGTCTTCGCTCTCCTGAGCCTCTCGCCTGAGCCGGCCTCTCGCCAGAGCGCCGCTTTGCGCCGCTGATCCGACTACCGCACAGCTACATCAATCTGCCCTCACCATACGAGCGGTACGGATCTGAGCCGAATCGGGGTAACGTGCGGATCATGCGCGGATGGTCGATTCAGTGAACGGGCTGCCACTCAAACCCGGCATGACGGTGGCGGGGCGATATACCCTCATCTCGGTGCTGGGCGAGGGGGGCATGGCCGTCGTCTTCGAGGCGCACGACAAGGTCATCCAGCGGCGCATCGCCCTCAAGGTCCTGCACAAGATCGAAGCAACGGCCCGATTCGAGCGCGAAGCCCGCGCGGCGAGCGCCCTGCACCATCCAGCCGTCGTGAAGGTCTTTGGTATCGGCACCCTGCCGCAGGGCCAGCCGTACATGGCCTTGGAGTTTATCGAGGGCGAGACGCTCATCGAGGTCATCAACCGGGTGGGCCCGATGCGACCCGTACGCGCGCTGACGCTCCTGATGCCCGTCGTCGGCGCCATGGCCGAGGCCCACGCCGCCGGTATCGTGCACCGCGACATCAAGCCCTCCAACCTGATCCTTCAGCGCGCGGCGGGGCAATTTGAGTCGCTCCGGCTGCTCGACTTCGGGATCGCCCTGATGCAAGAGGCCAGCGGCGAGCGGCTGACCCAGGCCGGTGAGATCTTCGGCACACCCGAGTTCATGGCGCCCGAGCAGGCGATGGGTATGGCGGTCGGTCCGCCAGCTGACATCTGGGCGCTGGGCGTGGTCTTGTACGAGTTGCTCGCAGCCGCGCCCCCCTTCTCGGGCACCCACGCGCCGGGCATCCTCTACAAGGTCGTCAACGAGCCGATGCCACCGTTGCCCGACAACGCGCCGCCCGAGCTGGTCGACCTGATCGAGGCGTGCCTGGCGAAAAATCCAGCCCATCGCCCGGCCAGCGCGAGCGTGCTGCTCTCGAAGATGGAGGCTCTCCTGCTGCGTGCGGCGCCGTCGCTGATCTCGAGCCAGCCGGTCATGCCGATCGCGCCGCCGCGCTTCACGCATTCGACGACCATGCAGCCGCCCCGCGCCTCTCGAGGCTGGGGGTGGCGCTGGCTCCTCGCGCTGACATGCTTCGCCGCCTTGGGGAGCATGGGCATCTGGTGGGCGATGCTGCGTCCGTCTTCCAGACCGCCGCTCAAGTCGGCGGTCACCCGCAGTCAGTCCAAAACGCCGACCGTGCGCGCGGTCGGCGCGACCCTCAAAGACGCAGACGAGGCGAGCGGTGGGGGGCGCGCGCAAGACGCGGGCACGACCGACAGCGGCGCGATCGACAGCGGCGCGCCGGACGCGAGCGCGCCGGACGCGAGCGCGCCGGACGCGAGCGCGCCGGACGCGAGCGCGCCGGACGCGGACGCTGCAAAGGTCGATGAAGACGCGCCCCCGGCAGCGCTGCTCGCCGCCGCACCGAGCAGCGTGGCGGCGGCGCCTGACCTCGAACAGGCCCGCGCCCATCTGAGGGCGGAGCGTCCACGTAAGGCGCTGGCTTGGCTGCGCGCACATCGCGGTGTGGGTGATCCGACGCACCGTGCTCAAGTCGAGGCGCTGGCGCGCGTCGGCCTCAATGACATGGGACGCACAGCGACTCTCTTGCGGCGCATGACCACCCGGCATCCGTCCGCCGTCGACGGCGACTTCCTCGACGCCGTGATTCGGGCGCTGGGCACGCAGACCTACTGGCGAAGCCTCGTCTCGCCCTTGGCCGATCCCCGCCTGCGGGCGCACGTCGAACCGCGGCTCTTGGCCGTTCGGCAGGCGGGCTCGTCAGAGGCGAAGCGGCGCGCCCGCAAGGTCCTCGATGCGATCGAATCGCGTGCGCGAAGGAGCAGCGCCAAGGCGCGGCCGACCCCCAGCGCCAAGGCGCGGCCGACCCCCAGCGCCAAGGCGCGGCCGACCCCCAGCGCCAAGGCGCGGCCGGCCCCCAGCGCCAAGGCGCGGCCGACCCGCACCATCAGGCGGCGACCGACCCGCACCGCCAGGCGGCGACCGACCCGCATCGCCAGGCAGCGGCCGGCCCGCAACACCCCCCTGCGACAGACTCGCCGCCTGATCGCACAGCTTAGGTCGGCGTCGGGTTGCAGCGCCCGCAAGCGCCTGATAGTCGCGCTGGGCAAGCTGGGGCAGACGGCCGCCCTGGGCCCCATCAAAGCCGAGCGAAATGCCGTTGGCTTGTCCAACGTGTGCATGCAGGGCGCCATCGAAGACGCCCTCGAGGCCATCAGCGCCGCCCAACGCTGACCGCCCGCGCCAAGAAGCACACTGATTCTGCTGTTTGCGAAGCCCGCCCGCATCGACATGCGTCAAACCCATTTCAGCCAACCGGAGCGCCTGATGTCTCACCTGCAAGTCACCACAAACGCCGGCGTGACCACGATCACGTTCAACCGACCCGCGAAGATGAACGCCCTCACGCGGGTCATGTACATGGCCGCCCACCAGGCGCTCGAGGCGGCGCGCGTCGACCCGAGCGTGCGCGTGGTCATCCTGACCGGCAACGGCAAGATGTTCACCGCGGGCAACGATCTCAAAGACTTCCAGGCCCCGCAGCCCGACGATGACAGCAACCCGGTCTTCATCTTCCTGCGCTCGCTGCTCGACTTTGAGAAGCCGCTCATCGCGGCTGTCAACGGCCCCGCCATCGGCGTCGGCGTCACGATGCTGCTGCATTGTGATTTGGTGTACATCGCCGAGCGCGCGCACCTGCAGATGCCGTTTACGAAGCTGGCCGTCGTGCCCGAGGCGGCGTCGAGCTACCTGCTGCCCAAGATGATGGGGCATCAGCGCGCGTCTGAGTTGCTGCTGTTTGGCGAGCCCTTCACTGCCGCCAAGGCCGTCGATTACGGGATCGCGAATCGCGCCATGCCCGGTTGGGCCGTGCTCGGGTACGCGCAAGATCGTGCGCAAGCCCTGTGCGCCCTGCCCCCGCAGTCGATCCGGCTGACCAAGAAGTTGCTGATCGACGCGCAGCGTGGCGGCCGAGAGCGGGCGTTCGAGGCGGAGTTGGTGTTGTTCAGCGAGCGCTTGAACTCGCCCGAGACCGCGGAGGCGCTGGCCGCGTTCTTTGAGAAGCGTAAGCCCGACTTCTCAACCTTCGCCTAGCAGAGCCTTCTTCAAAGGCGCTGCGCTCGCCGCAGACCTCAGCTGGCGACTTCGGTCTCGGCGTAGGCGGCGTTCTGGCGGTAGTACCGATAGTAGTACTGGCCGTAGCCGCGGCGCGTCACATCAAGGTTGTTGAGGATCGCGCCCAGCATATGCACGTTGACGTCGCTGAGCAGGCGCTTGGCCTTGGCCAGCATGTCGCGGGTCGTCTGGCCGGCGCGCACCACCAGCACGGCGCCGTCGAGCTGCATGCCGAGCACCTGGGCGTCGGTCACGGCGACCACGGGCGGCGAGTCGAAGATGACGTGATCGTAGGTCTCGAGCAGCCGCGCGAGCGTGCGCCGAAAGCCCTTCGTCTGCAGCAACTCTGCCGGGTTGGGCGGCAAAGGCCCGCTGCACATGATGTGCATGCCGTCGACGCTGCTCTCTTGGACCATGTCGTCGATCTGCACGTCTGAATCGAGGATCATGTTGGTCAGGCCGCGGTCGTTGGTCATGTCGAAGACCTTGTGCAGCCGCGGGCGCCGCAGGTCGCTGTCGACCAGCAGCACCTTGCTGCCCGCGTAGGCCATCGTCGCGCCGATGTTGACAACCGTGCTCGTCTTGCCTTCGCGCGGACCCGCGCTGGTCACCAACATGCTGCGCAGCTCGCGCTCGGGCGCCATGAACATCAGGTTGGTGCGCACCGTGCGCACGCACTCGGCCACGGTGCTGTTTGGGTTCTCCAACACGTAGCGATCGGGGTTGCGCACCACCGCGCCCTTCGCGTCGCGCATCGACGGGATCACGCCCAAGAAGGTCAGGCCAAACTCGCGCTCGAGCTGCTCCTGGCTCTTGACCGAGCTGTCGAGCTGCTCGACCAGGAAGCCCAACCCGAAGCCACCCACCAACGAGATCATCAACGCGACCGCGAGGTTGATCATCAACCGGGGGCTCACCGGCACGCTGGGCACCAACGCCAGGTCGAGCACGCGCACGTTATTGGCGTTGGAGTCGGCCTGCAGCTGGGCTTCCTTGAGCCTTAGCTCCATTTGCGCGAGCAGCGTCTTCTTGCCTTCGACGCCGCCGTCCAACTCCTTGTAGCGCCGCTCCTTGGCATGCAGCTCACGGGCGCGCCTCTCAAGCGTCACCACGTCACCCTTGGCGAGCAGCTCGGCGCGATGAGCCGAGTCATAGTCGCGCTTGACGGCCCGCTTCACGCCCGCCAACTCAGCCTCGATTTCGCGATCCAAGGCGCGCTCGACCCGCTCGATCTTCTTGTTGGCGACCAGCACGTCGGGGTGCTTCTCGAGGTAGCGCTTGAGCAGCTCGTCGCGATCGTTCTGCAGCTCGACCCGCTGGGCCTTGAGCCGCTGGACCAAGCCATTGTCGAGCACCTCATCGAGGCTGCGCCGGGCCGTCGATGCCGTCATGTTTTTGACCTGACGCAGTCGCTCACGCAGGCTCTCGGCGATGCCGCGCGTCTGGCGCAGCATCTTGCGGGCGTCCTGCAATTCGAGGCCGACGAGCTGCTGCACGTCGCCCAATGACGCGCCCAGAATCTTCTCATCGCGCTTGTAGACCAGCAGCGCCTCTTCGGCTGACCGCTGGTCGAACAGCAGCTGATCGGCCTGCTTGCGCAGCCAGTCGACCGCGTCCTTGGCGGCCGAGACCTTGCGCTGCACGTTCTGCTTTTTGTAGGCGAGGGCGATCTCGTCGGCGAGCAGCTTGGCCCGATCCGGGTTGTGATCGCGGACCTTGATGAAGACCACCTGACTGTCGGCCACGGGATCGACCCGCACCCTACCGGCCAGGCGTGATACCGCGTCGGCCTTCTCCAGCGCCTGGGCGCGCTCTGTGGGGTCGTCGATCTTCGCGATGCCCAGGAAGTCGAGGTCGCGGTCGAGGCCGAGCTTGTCGACGACCTTCTTGGCCACCATCCGGCTGCGGATGATGCGATACTGGGTCTCGTAGAACTCCTTGGTGTTCCAAGTATTTCCGATACCCAGGCTGACCACCTCGCTGCCGCCCGACATGTAGCGAGGCGCCGAGAGATCGATGACGATCTGCGTCGATGCCTCGTAGATGACGGTCTGGCGACGCGTGAAGACAAAGGTCGAGACCATGACCAGCGTGCCGAACGCGATCACCAGCCACTTGTGCTTCCACAAGATCCCCAACCACGCGCCGACGATGTCGGTGCCTGCGCTGGCGCCGCGATCACTCGGATCGTTCATTAGAGTTTAGCCTGCATTAGAGCTTTACGACCTTGGGATCAGCCGTACCCGCCGCCTTGGTCAGGTTGCGGGTGTCGACGATGCGCGTCGCGTTCGCGAGGATCTGAGCGGCGTCGTAATAGCTGTGGTCGGTCACGATCACCACGCAGTCGAAGTCGGCGAGCGCAGCGTAGTCGAGGGTGGCCGACTCGAGCACCAGGCCCTCGCCGTGATTGCCGAGTTGGAACGTCGGCACGAAGTCGTCCTGGTAGGTCACGTCGCCGCCGCGATTGATGAGGCCCTGGATGATGGGGGCCGCGGGCGACTCACGCCAATCGGTGATGTCGCGCTTATAGGCCACGCCGAGCACCATGATCTTCGAGTCGCGGATGGGCTTGCGGTCATCATTGAGCGCAGAGCTGATGCGGTCGATGACCTGCTCGGGCATAGCCGAGTTGATGTCGTCGGCCAGCTCGATGAACCGCGTGCGGTAGTTGAGCGTGCGCAGCTTCCAGCTGAGGTAGTGGGGGTCGATGGGGATGCAGTGCCCGCCCAGGCCGGGGCCGGGGTAGAACGGCATGAAGCCGAAGGGCTTGGTGGCCGCCGCGTCGATGATCTCCCAGACGTCGAGCCCGAGCTTGTTGGCGATGATCGCCACCTCGTTGACGAGGCCAATGTTGACCGCGCGGAAGGTGTTCTCGAGCAGCTTGACCATCTCGGCGGCCGTGGGGCTCGACACCGTGACGACCTGCTGCACGATGGCGCCGTAGAGCGCCTCAGCGGCCGCGTTGCAGGCCGGCGTGATGCCGCCGATGATCTTCGGGGTGTTCTTGACCTGGAAGGTCTCATTGCCCGGATCGATGCGCTCGGGGCTGAAGGCCAGGTGCACGTCGACGCCGATCTCGAAGCCGGCTTCGGCCAGCTCAGGGCCGACGACCTCGACGGTGGTCCCCGGATAGGTGGTGCTCTCGAGCACCACGATCTGGCCCTTGCGCAGGTACTTTCGAATTTCGCGCGTCGCAGCCACGATATAGGTCAGGTCGGGATCGCGCGTCTTGCGCAGCGGCGTGGGCACGCAGACGCTGATCGCGTCGCAGCCGGTCAGCTCGCTGAAGTCGGCGGTCGCGTGGAACTTGCCCGCATCGACCAGGGCCTTCACCTCGGCAGCCGGCACGTCGAGGATGTACGACTCGCCCTTGTTCAGCGCCTCGATCTTGCTCTGGTCGACCTCGAAGCCGACGACGTCATAGCCGGCCTCACCGAAGGCGGTCGCGAGGGGCAGGCCGACGTAGCCCAAGCCGATGACGCCCACGCGGGCGGTGCGGGATTCGAGTCGCTCAACCAGTTCGCTGCTCATGACGGTGCCTCATCTTCAAGTCGTTCGATGGTCTCGGTCGGCCTCAGCTGTCAGCCAGCCGGCCAGTTCGCCAGTCAAATCTAGAGCAGGGGGCGTACCATCGACCCCGCTGGACCGCTGGCTGTCTCACGCCGACTGCTGTTTGCGCCCTGCAGACACTCGGTGGATGATGCCGCCATGTCGCATCCGGTGCTCGAATGCTTGCGGGCTCATCTCGCCAAACGCGCGCCGCGCCGTATCCCGTACGGCGCCGCGGTGGTCGCACGCCGCCACCGGGTCGCGGGCACGCTCTACCATATTCGCCCCCCCATGAGCGATTTCGACGCGCGGATTTGCCAGCAGGCCTGGGCTGAAGCGACCGGAGCACACCTGCTCCGCCTCGAGGCTCTGTGCCGCATCTGGCCCACCGATGCCCCCGCACCCATGGTCTTCAAAGGCGCCGATCTCGCCGAGCATGTCTATGGAGATCCCGGCGCGCGCGCGGCCCGTGACCTGGACGTGCTGGTGCCGCCGGGCACCTTTGACGCCATCACGGCGGCGCTCATCCCGCAGGCCGATGAGGTGCGCTGGCCCAGCTACGAGCGCCTGGCGACCGACCGCCCGTATGCCGTCGGCCTTGTCTTCGAGGGGGTGCTCATCGAGGTCCACGCCCACCCCATGCCACCGCATCGCCGCGGCCCCCACGGCGCGGCGCTCTGGGCCCGCAGCGAGCTGTGGACCTTTGAAGGCACCGCGCTGCGCCGCCCTGCCCCGCTGGATCGGTTCGCGATCTGGCTGGCAAACATGGCCAAGGACGCCTTCTACGGCGACCTGGGCGATCTGCTCGACGGGGCAGTGATTCGACGCGGCCTGGACGACGCGACCCTTGACGCGGTGGCGAAGGCGCACGGGCTGACGATCGCATGGCGCCTTGCTCAGCGAAGGTTGGCCGCGTTTGACGGCGTGACCAAACAGGCCGGCATGGACTGGGGCAGCCTCGGTCGCCTTCTGCCGCCCGTAGGCGCCGAACCGATCCAGCCGCCGCAGCTGCGGTTCCAGATGTTGAAGTGGGCGTTGATGCCGCCCGCCGGGCGATTGCCAGCCCTGCACCGAGGCCTGGCGAGCCTCTACGAGAGACTCACAAGTCCATAGGCGTCGGGACGCCGAGCACCGCGGCTTTGAAAAACCAAAACGAGAGCCCCGGAGCGCAGCGAGCGAGGTCCAGCCTCGGCTGGACCGCCACAGAGACGAACGCGCGTAGCGAGGAGGAACGCAGGCGTCGCCGAAGGCGGCCGTTCGCGAGCACCGCGGCTTTGAACTACCCTACAGCCAACTCTCGGGCACGAAGACGATGTCGCCGGGCTGGAGTATCACGTTCGGCGCCCGGCCCAAGCCGATGCTCTCGAAGGGCACCACGAACTTCTTCTCGTTGCCGTCGATGACGCGCGTGAGCACCAGGCCGTTCTTCTCGGCCAACTGCGTCAATCCGCCCGCCAGCGAGATCGCCTGCACGATGGTCATGTCGTCTTCGAACCGGAAGGTGCCCGGCTCGCGCACGTTGCCGACCACGACGACCTTCTTGGAGTTGAACTCCTTGATGAGCACGCTGACCTGCGGATCGCGGATGAAGCCGTCTTTGAGGCGCTGGGTCAGCTCGGTCGCCAACGTGTTGGGGCTCTTGCCGCCAGCTTCGATTTGGCCAA
>JBNMOZ010000075.1:0-14411 GCA_051276005.1 Bradymonadia bacterium
CTGCACTTCCTGGTAGCCGCAGCGCGTCAGCGACAGACCAAACAGGCCCATGGCGGTGCTCTGCAGGAAGGTGCGTCGGTTGAGCGTGGCGGCAGAGCGTCGTCCGGACGCAGAATTGAGAGCAGTTGCAGAGCGCATGTCAGCCTCCCCAAGCGTGAAAGGTGGTGTCGAGGCCGAGGAACACATCGACCGATCGGATGGTGTTGCGGCCCCAGGGCGTGGCAAAGACCTGCGCGCTGATGCCGATCGCCTCCACTGGAGCCACGCGCAGTCCTGCGCCCAGCTTGAGGTAGCGCTGCTGCGTCGGCTGCGTCTCTTGCGCGGTGAAGCCCACGCTGGGCGCCGTCACGGAGACGACCGCCGAGCCCAACGCCTGCACCAGCAGCCAGCGCCAGGGGCTGTAGCCCACCTCGGCCGATCCCAGGTACTCATCGCCCAAGGTGGCCTGCTCATCGGCGACGCACCCGCGATCCTGACCCGCCTGGCAGGGCACGGCGCTCGACAGCCCATACCACCCCGTGCGCAGGCGATAGCCGGCCCCGACCTGCGCGTAGACCTTGCCGAAGCCGTGGCCCCAATCGAGGGTCACGGCCGCGTTGACCTGACCCATGCCAGGCGCCGGCGTCGAGTTGCGCACGTACCCGGTCGGCAGCGTCAGCCGCGTGTTGATGGCCACGGTGCCCGGCAGCCAGCCCAGCAGGCTGTTGAGGTTGAACCGCAGCCCCGCGTCGACGTCGCCCACGCCGCCCGCGGCGTACTTAAAGGTCGTGTCGCGCACTGTCAGCCGCTTGTAGGGCAACGCGCCGACGAACGTGATGTTCGGCGTCAGCCCGACTTCGCCATACAGGTACACGCTGCGGTCGAAGAAGGCCGGGGCGTACACGTCGTCGGCGTACAGCTTGCGCTGCCCATCGAACCCGTACTGCTCGCCGGCCGTCGCCGAGCCATACGAGAGCTTCAAGTAGGTGCGCCCGGCCGGCTGCGTCCAGGCTTGCGCGACCGCGGTCTGGTGCAGGGCGCAGATCGCCCCCAGGGCGAGCAAAGCTCGCGTGATTGAATGACAACACATGGCGTGGCCTCTCGGGTCTATCGAATCAACAGAACAAGGCAGCAGAGCTCTCGAGATGAAGCGGGCATCAGATGCGGCCGCCGAACCCGTCTGCCGCTAGAACCAGCCGTGTAGCTGCGCGAACACATCGACCAGATCTTCGCCTGGTGACAGCGCGGTTATGCCCGCCCGCACATCGGCGCTCAGCGTCACGCCGGGGATGACCGTCCAGTCGAGCCCGACCCCCGGCCGGTACACGTGGTCCTCGGCGATGGCCGTGTCTGGGTCCCAGACGTCGAAGCGCAACCGGGCGACGACGCCGCTCATCGCGCTCCACGCGAGCTGGTGGTACTGCGCCACCTGAAACGTGGTCTCTCCACTCAGCGCGCGCTGGTATTGGCCGCCGGCGGCCTCGCCCAGGTATGTCAGCGGCCAGTCCTTCGAGTAGAACCAGGGGTTGTAGCCCCATTGCACCGACACATCGGTCGTGTTGCCGCCGGTCTCCAAGGGCCGCCGCCGCATCTGCGCGCTCGCCCCAATTTGCCAGCCCAGGCCGCGCCAACCACCGTTGATCGCCGCGCCGTAGCCTTCGCCGAGCTCGAAGGGGTTGCGGGCGTCTCGGGTGCTCGGCGCGAAGACCGACACCGCGCCGTACGGGTAGTTGGCCGTGAAGCCCAGCTCGGCACCGATCACGCGGGTGGCCGGGTCTTCTTGGCTCATGCCGAACGCGCGCCGAGTGTAGGCCGTGTGATCGGCCACGCGGGTGCCGAAGGCCGGCATGAACCGCCCGACGCGCAGGTAGCTGAGGTACGGCCACTCATGGGTCATCGCCCATAAGTCACGCACCCCGAAGCGCGGCTGATCGTCGAGCGGCGACTCCTCGAAGATGAGGCTGCGCGTGCGACCCCGGGCGCCGAAGCTGCTCGACAGCGTCAAGTGCTCCACCGGATGCACCGCGGCGTACACATCGGCCTGCATCGGGAAGAACAGCGGCCCCTGGCTCCAAAACCCCGCCCGAAAGTCGCCGCCCAGCAGCAGCAGCGGATCGGCGCGCATGTCGTCGTAGCGACCGTCGAGCCAGGCCATCTTCGCCGGGGCACCCAAGGGCTCACCGAAGGCCAACAGGCCGCGACTGGCGGGCGGCGCACCCACGCCCCGCGGGTCAATCTGGGTGGTCGCGGGCTTGACCGGGCCCGAGGTGGGCTGCGAGGTCGGCTGCGAGGTCGCCCCGCCCGACTCGCCGTGCATCAGCTGGTACAGGTCGCGGTTCTGGTCGTCGATCGGGCGGTTCTTGCCGGCCCACATGGGCAGCATGGCCTCGCCGTAGTAGCGGCCCGACACGGTGCGCAGCCCGCCGCCACTCGGGTCGACGTGGCAGCCCGCGCAGCTCAACGTGCACTTGCGATCGCCGATGTCGTCGGGGTCGAACCATGTGTTCGGCAGGCTGTGGCAGTTGTCACAGGTGCGGCCGCCGCGGGCGGTGTACAGCGGCAGCGCCTCAGCGACGGTCGCGGTGCACAGCAGGACCGCGATGATCCAGGCCGTAGCGGGTAAGAGTCGGTTGCGATCAATCACAGCGACCTCCTTGGGCCCACCAGCGTTGCAGAGCCAATTTCTCGGGTGAGGAGACGCGCACCGCGCCGCCAGGCGGCATCGATGAGCTGTCGAGCGTCGTCTCGACGATGCCGCCCCAGTTGCGCCGCACCTTCGCGCAGGTCTCGTAGCCGTAGCCTTCGACCTCGCCGGGCTGGGCGTCCTCGGCATGGCAGGCCGTGCAGTAGCGCTCCATGATCGGCGCGACATGGGCGGTGTACGATGGGGTCGCCGGCGCAGCCGCCGGGTCGACCTCGTCGAGGGTGCCGTCGCCGAAGACGCACGCGCTGAGCAGCGCGACACACAATGAGAGAGCTGACAGTGCAATAATTGAAGGCCGCATGGCATCCCCGTTCAGGTCGATCACAGGGTTGAACCCGTGGGGGGCGCGTCTGGGCAAGACGCGATGCGCTTTGTTGAATCTTCTTGGATTGATGGCCGACAGCGCTCTTCGGGCCCGCTAGTCGTCGCCTTCGTCGTCATCGGGGCACAGCGGGGTGGTCGCAAAGTCGCGTACGATCACCAGCGTGTAGGGCTGGTCGGGCCGGCAAATTTCGGCCTGGCACACATAGTCAGCGCGGCAGTCGGCGTCGGCGTTGCACTCACGCATCCACAGCGCGATGAGCACGTCGTTGACCCAGATGCTGCCGGGCTCAACGCCGTCGGCCTCGGGCAGCCCAGCCACCATGTCGCGGGCGCAATATCCGCCGCTCCAATAGATGTCGTCGTCTTCGGTGACACAGCGCCAGTCGGCCTCGACCCCGCAGTCGGTGGGCGCGCCACACGGCAGCCCCACCCGCGTCGCCCAGCCCGTCGGCGCGTCGGGCGTCTCGGTCTCGACCGGCTCACAGCGCAGCGGCATGCGCGCGAGACTCAAGCCCTGTGTCAGCGATCGGCCCGTGGGCGATTCATCCGCGGTGGCGTCGCGTTCGGCGAACAGCAAGGCCAGGTTGCGCGCGCCGCCTTGCAGCTCGCTCAGCTCGAAGCGTCCGTCGCGGTTCGCGTCGTCGTAGATGAGCACCAGGCCCACGTGCACCGGGCTTGAATCGCGCCACGCGATCCCGCTGGGCGGCGCGAACAGGTTGATCTCGAACAGCGCCGGAAACTGCAGTTCAACCGAGACGTCGGCTTGTTCGACGAGCGTGTCGTCGATCGCCGTGCTGCCCGTCGGGCTCCAGAACACCGCGACGCGCAGATCGTTCTCGAGCGCCAGCGCGCCGCGCACCTGTGAAATTTGACCGCGGACGCTCAGCAACGGGGCCCCGCGATAGGCGTCGTCGACCAGCGCCTCGCCGCAGGAGAGGCTCAGGCCCAGCAGCACGCCCAGCAGCGAGAGTGGGATGGATTGATGCTTCAAAACCGCACTCCAAGTCCCAAGCCCGACCAGGCCGTGAAGCGACTCGTCGTCGCCGTCGAAGTCTGGGCGCCATTGCGCGTCAACGCGCGGCTGAAGATGCGCGTGATCGGGCCCCCCTCCAGGCGCAGGAAGAGGCGATCACCGAGGCCGGTCTCTAGCGCGAGCAGGCCGCCGAACGCTGCGCCCCAGCTCACCCGCGTCTCGTCGCCCGCGCTCAATGACAGCGCCTGACCGACGCGCAGGCCTTCCACCAGCACGCCCACGCCAACACTGCCCCAATTGAAGTCGACGACGCGTTCGGCGGTGACGCCAGCGCCCCAGGTCGTCAACGTGCTGTCGCCCTGTGCGCGTGCCTGGGGTGCGTACTCGAAGCGGCCGCGCAGCGAGAAGGTCGCCCACGGCAAATCGAGCGCGTACCCAATCGCAACGCCCGGCGCGATCTGCGCGCCCTGCAGGACTGCGCCATGCGCCGTGCCGAGGGCGTAGATCCCCTGCCCCGTGCCGCCCGCGCCTTTGCGCACCATGCGGGCATAAGCGACGGTGCGATACGGCTGCTGGGCCAGGCGCACTTCGGCCCCAGCGCTGATATCAACGGCGTACTCGCGGTAATGGTCGCGGTGGCGTTCCTGCACGAAATACGAGCCAGCCGGCAACGCCATGCGCACATCGCTCTGCTCGATCGTCGCGACCGTATGCACGGGCCCCGCGTCGTCGCCCTCGCGCAACAGATACGTCGCCGCCCGCGCCGCGCGCAGCCAGCCCATGCCAACCCCGACGTCAAGGCGCGTCAGAACGAGATCACCTTTGCCTTTAATGTCATAGGCATACGTCGGATGCTGCAGCGTCGGCGTGCGCTCGCTCGCGCGCAGAGTGTGGGTGAACGCGTAGGCATACGCCTCGGTCAGCGTGACCCGCCCGTCGCGATCGCGATCCCCCGCACCAACCAGCGCGGCGAGCAGATGATGGGTGAAGAACGAGCCGCGCAGCGTCTCGGATTCGTGGGCATCTTCGCCGGCCGCGCTCGACGTCATGACCGCCAAGCCTTCGATGCCGGTCTGCGTGTCGAGCCGCACCGCGAACGCGCTCGCAGACTGCACGCCCTTGACGCGGGTCGCGCCGCCGGATCGGCAGCCGTCGAGGATGAGCACGCGCACCTTGGCTGAGGAGCCCGCGACGATGTTCTTCAGCTCGGCATAGGGCAGCGTCGTGTCGCCCAGATGCAGCCCGCCCGCGTCGGCGTGGCCCGAGTAGTAGACGATGAGCACCGACTGATCGGACTGCGCGCGCAGCCGCGTATTGACCTCGAGCAGCGCGCCACGCACGTCGCCCGCGGTGCCGCCTTGAACCGTGACCACGTCTTGCGATTGAGCGCCGCCCAACCGACGCAGCACGTCGGCCACGCCGCGGGCGTCCCGCTCGGCGTAGCGCAACGGCATCTCGTCGCTGCGGCCCAGATCGTTGCCAATGGCGACCACATGCACCCGCCGGGCGTGGGCCGTGCCCAGCGACAGCAGCAGGCAGGCGAGGGCCGCGCGGATCATCGCTTGATCAGTTCGAAGGCGGTCTGGCGACAGCCCGTCGGCACTGCCAGGCGACCTGGGGCCTCGATGGTCACCGCGTGAAGCGTGAACGGCGCCGGACACCACACCAGGTGCGCCCATTCGACGCCTCGGCTGTCGTCGAGCCGCGCCGCATCGGGGAACAGACCCTTCGCGTCGAGCTTGGCCCATGGCATCGAGGCGGTCGCGCCGACCGGCGCGAAGGCAAACGCCTCGCCCGCCTCAGGCACGCCGATCACCAAGGCGTGGCCGGCCTCGGCGCCGCGCGCTCGAAAGCGGAGCACCTCGCCGGGCGCGACAGTGGCCCCCGAAATGAGTGGTTCGCTGCCCCCCGCCGCGCTGCCGCGGAAGACGTCGAGCACGACCGACTGGCCTTTGGCCATAATGCGGTCGCCACCCGGCGCGGGCGGACGCACAAGCACGAACACCGCGGCAGCCGTCGCGGCCAGCCCGATGCCCCAGGCAAACCGCCACCAGGGCGCACGAGTGGGCTTGGGTGGCGTCGGCGCAGCCGCCGTCTGTATCTCACCGGCGGCTTGCAGGATGCGGGCGCGCATGGCCTGCGGGTTGGCCATCGGCAGCGCGGCGAAGCCTTCGCGTCGCGCGTCGAGCAGCGCCGCGAACTCAGGATGCGCCGCCGCATACGTCTTGACGCGGATCGCATCTTCGGGCGACGCGGCGCCGTCCAAATACGTCTCAATCGCCCATTCAGAGGGCTGGTCTGGATCACGTATTGTCCACGGGTCGCTCAAGCAACACCCCCTTCGCTACCTCTTGAACCCGCGAGCGCCAATTCAGGGCAAGTCATGGTCGATCTTTCTCTAGATTGGGCTACTCGGCGTCGGCCTGATCTGCACCGGGTTGCTCTGCGTCGGCCGCCAAACGCGCCCGCGCCCAGGCCGTAAATCGATCGCATAGGTTGCCCACGGTGCGCCGGGACACGCCCATGAGCGTCGCCGCCTCGGCGTGCGTCAGCCCGTCGACGTAGACCAGCAAGGCCGCCCGCGCACATTGCGGATCCGCGTCCGCCAGCAATCGGCGCATGGTGAGCATCTTGACGGGGTCGATCGCCAGACTGCCCCGCGGCACGTCGCCCTTATGCGCGTCGAGCAGCTCAGAGCGGCGCGCCATGTCGCGCAGACGATTGAGGCAGTAGTTGGTTGTGATGCGGTACAGCCAGGTGGAGTGCTGGGCCTTGGGGTTGAAGCTCGGCAGCGCCTTGAGCGCGCGGATGAACACCTCTTGCGTCGCCTCTTCGGCGTCGGCGGGTCGACCGAGCAGGCGCAGAGCGCGGCGGTAGACCATGGGCGCATAGCGATCGAAGAGGGCGTCGGGCGTCACGGCCGGGAGGATACCGATTCGGCGTCGGTTCAGACAGGGGGGTCGATCAGCAGCATCGTCGATAGCAAGCGCAGACTGCGACGATCAGCGCGCGCACGACGCCTGGCTCAACTGAATGCGCATATATAGCCGTCCCGACTGTCGCCAGGGAGAGTCTGCTCTTGGCGCTCGACTGACAAAAAATATTGAACTTGAACCCCGGGTTATGCGGCAAAAGGGTCGGCAACTCCACCAGTGGCCCGCCCACGCTGCGCCGACGGGGGCCTGACCCAGTCATCTCGCCGGAAGGTCTCGCGAGCGCGGGTCGATCACTGCGTTGAGAAGCACCACTGCCGAGTGACGGTGCTGCCGACTTGCAAGTCCACGCAGGCGAAGCCGTCGGAGCAATCCGCGTCGGCTTCACAGGGCCGAGTGCACTCGCCGCTCGCGGGCGAGCCCAGGCACGTCAGCCCGTCGACGCAGGGCCCCTGCCCGCCGCTGGCCTCGCATACGCAGACTTCAGCGTCGGCATCACATTCGGCGTCGGGGCACCGGCAATCGGCGCCAATTTTGGCGCGCGCTTCGGCCGCCTCAGGCTGGGCGTTGGCGGGCGCATCGGAGGCCTCGTCGGGCGGAACGCAGGCGGCCAGCGAAGCCGACACAAGGCAAGCGAGGCCGGTCCAATGAATGAGGGGCAGCAGGCGCATGGTCTCTCCTTTGAGGGTCGACGGAAACAGCCGTCACCTCGGATACGAGAACCACACACCACCCCCCTCACGCCAGGCGCATTGCGTCACTCGATTCAGCGGTGCGGGGCTGACTGTCTGTATCAGCAGGGGCGAGGTGCGGGCCGCCTCGATGCGGCGCCAGCGGGACCGGCTGGGTCGGTCGCGGCCGGATCGGGGGGGCGAATCAGGAGGGGCGAATCAGGAGCGCCCAAAGAGGGGCGCGGACGAATCAGCTACATCATATCGGCGAGTTGACCGCCAAGGGCACCGTTGGGCGCCTTGAAGGGCACCCCACCGCTGGCGAGCATCAGGCAGTACGCCAGGCGGCACATCCGCTTGTTGCCATCCGTGAAGGGCTGGGCCGTCATGATGGCGCCATACACATACAGCGCGTAGTCGTACCAGCGGTCACTGCCGATGGCGGGCATGGTCGTGCTCGACATGTCGGCCAGGATGCGGTTGAGCAGATGCCGCCCGCCGGTATCCGACGGATAGCGCTGCTGGGTGGCTGCGCTGTTCCAGCCGCGATAGTTCGGCGCGCCGGGCACGAGGGCCGGCCAGGCGTTGCGCAGCAGGGTCTCGTTGCTGCCGAGCGGGAAGGTGCCGTCGGTCTTGAGCATCGCCCGGAACGTGCGCCCGTACGCCGACGCGTCGCCGCGCACCCCGCTCTTGAGGAAGGCGGTCGCCTTGCGATGCTCGACCATCGTCGCGGTCGGCGCCGGGATCGTCGGCGCTCCGCGGGCAGCGACCGGCGCCGCAGACGCGGTGTAATAGCTGGCTTCATCCTCGGCGCTCACGTCGAGCTGCGTCTTGAGCGCGCCGCCGGTCGCGCGCGCCTTGAGCTGCGAGATGTAGGTCCAGCGACTCCTGATCTTGTTGGCCTCCATATCGAAGACCATGTCGGCGGCGCCCAGGAAGGCCTGCAGGCCCGCGTCGTCGGGGAAGCTCAGTCGGGCAGCGCCCGCGTTGCTGCCGCCAAAGATCCACTGCCCCGTCGGCGTCATGCCGCGCAGACTCTCGGTATAGAAGTTACGCATCGCTTCGTCAGCGAAGGGCGCCGTCGTCGCCACCGCGTAGCGCTGCTTGACCTGCGACAGCGCCGAGACCGTGCGTGTCATGGTCGCGAACTGATTACGATCGATCGTTATTGGGCCAGCGGGCGGTACGTGATGCGGTCGATGGGCGCGCTTGAAGGGACTATGAAAGGGCATTGATTGCTCCGGGCCGGGTTACGTTAACAGGCACAGACGGCCCGCGCTCGAGTCTACTGCGGCGCGGCCATCTGATCGCGTTAAATGACGCGTGGTGGCCAGACTTCGGCCACAACGGCCTGCGCCGCCGAACCGGTCGCAGCCCCCCCAGTGTGGGCTGCCCCAGGTCACCTCCCTCAGCAGTGATCAGGGCGTGCTCGTCGGGCAGGTCGGCCATGGCCGACGCGCAGGTGGACTGATCGTCGTCGGTGGCGCTGGGCAGATCGAGCAGGCGAATGGGGCGGTACGTCGGGTCGCCGGGTCCGCCCGCGCCGACAGCGACGAAGCCCCGCACCAGCAGCCGTACCCAACCCAAAGCAGGGGCTCAGAATTCGAGCCTTGCGAGCGCATCGCCGACCGATATATTTGTTGACCTGGGTGGTTGCGATTCTGGGTCGCCAGACCGGGAACCGCGTCCCTTCACGTCGCATCCTCTATGATGAGGATGCGGCGATCGTGTCCTGTCAAAATCCAGGCTGCAACACCCCCGTCACGGCTGTCTGGCGGACCACGACTCAGGAAGCTCATACATGACCCGAAGTACGCTCATTTCGCCCATCGCGACGCTCATTGGAGCGCTCGCGCTCCTGACGCTGTCGACGAGCGCGTTCGCTTGGCCCGGCGCCAAACCGCAGGCCAGCCAGCCCCCGCCCAAGACCAACCAATACTGGTGGCCCAATCAACTCGACCTGTCGTCGCTGCGCGATCATGATGAGCGCTCCAACCCGCTGGGCGAAGACTTCGACTATGCCAAGGCGGTCGCCGCGCTCGACTACGACGCCGTCAAGGCCGACGTCGAAGCCGCCTTGACCGCCTCGCAGGACTGGTGGCCGGCCGACTTTGGCAACTACGGCCCGTTCTTCATTCGGCTCTCGTGGCACAGCGCCGGCACCTACCGGACGCTAGACGGCCGGGGCGGCAGCGACGGTGGGCAGATGCGCTTCAACCCGCTCAACAGTTGGCCCGACAACGGCAACCTCGACAAGGCGCGCCGGCTGCTCTGGCCCGTCAAGAAGAAGTACGGGGTGTCGCTGTCGTGGGCCGATCTCATGATCCTCGCGGGCACTGTCGGCATGGAGAGCATGGGCTTTGAGACCTTCGGCTATGCCTTCGGCCGCGCCGACGATTGGGAGCCCGACCTCGTCTACTGGGGGCCTGAGGTCAAGATGCTCGCCAGCGATCGCGAAGAGAAGGACGGCAAGCTGCAGCGCCCGCTCGGCGCGACCCATATGGGGCTCATTTACGTCAACCCGGAGGGGCCGAAGGGCAAGCCTGATCAGCTCGGGTCGGCGAAGAACATCCGCGTCACGTTCGCCCGCATGGCCATGAACGACGAAGAGACCGTGGCGCTCATCGCGGGCGGCCACACGTTCGGCAAGATGCATGGCGCGCGCAAGATGGACTGCGTCGGCAAAGAGCCCGGCGCCGCGGCCGTCGAGCAGCAGGGCCTCGGCTGGAAGAACAAGTGCGGCAAGGGCCACTCCGAAGACACCGTGACCAGCGGGCTCGAGGGCGCCTGGACTCAGCTGCCCACGCGCTGGACAACGCTCTACCTCAACAACCTGCTCAACTTTGAGTGGAAGCAGGTGCGCAGCCCAGCCGGCGCGATCCAGTGGATCCCCACCAGCGCGGCGCTGCAGAAGGCGGCGCCCGACGCCCACGTGAAGGGCAAGATGAACTCACTGGTGATGACCACCGCCGACCTCGCGCTCAAGGCCGATCCCGCGTATCGCAAGATCGCCGAGCGCTTCCAGGCCAACCCCGAGGCGTTTAGGCTCGCGTTCGCGAAGGCGTGGTTCAAGCTGACCCACCGCGACATGGGCCCGCGGGCCCGGTACGTCGGCAAGAAGGTGCCGGCCGACGCTCTGATCTGGCAGGACCCGGTGCCCGTGCCCAAGTACACCGCCATCAGCGCTGCCGCCGTGGGCACCCTCAAGGAGAGCGTGCTCGCGTCGGGCCTGTCGGTCCCCGAGCTGGTCCGGGTGGCCTGGGCGTCGGCCGCGAGCTTTCGCGCGAGTGACATGCGCGGCGGCGCGAACGGCGCCCGCATCGCGCTGGCACCGCAGAAGGATTGGGCCGCCAACAACCCCGCCGAGATCGCCAAGGTGCTCGGCAAGCTGCGCACCATCCGCGCAGAGTTCGGCGCCGAGAAGATCTCGCTGGCCGACCTGATCGTGCTCGCGGGTGGCGCCGCGATCGAGAAGGCCGCGCAAGACGCCGGGGTCAAGATCGAGGTGGCGTTCACGCCCGGCCGCGGTGACGCGACCCAGGCGCAGACCGACGTCACCGCCTTCTCGCTCCTCGAGCAGCCCGCTGACGCCTTCCGCAACTACTTCGACGCGAAGACGGCGTACCGCTCGCCCACCGAGATGCTGGTCGACCGCGCCGATCAGCTCAACCTGACCGTGCCCGAGATGACCGTCCTGCTGGGCGGCATGCGCGTCTTGGGCGCCAACGCGGGCGGCGTGACCCATGGCGTCTTCACCGACAAGCCGGGCACGCTGAGCAACGACTTCTTCGTCAACCTGCTCGACATGGGCACGCGCTGGGAGCAGGCGAAGACCGTCGGGCTCTACCAGGGCCTCGACCGCAAGTCGGGCAAGGTCCGCTACACCGCGACGCCCGTCGATCTGATCTTCGGCTCCAACTCAGAGCTGCGCGCGATCGCCGAGGTCTACGCTTCGGACGACGCAAAGACCCGATTCGCGACCGACTTCGCGCGCGCCTGGGCCAAGGTGATGCAGCTGGATCGCTTCTGACAGAGGGTGGCGTGCGGTCGCCTCGGGATGCTATTGAGGGCTAAATTCTGCCCGGGAGAATGGCAGCATCCACGCTTGGATGCGGGTCGGGCTCTGGTTGAAAAACGACCACCGCCCCAGACCGCCTGCATCAAACTATGAGCCGACCTTTCCAAGTCCAAGTCTGGCCGCTCCCCCCGTGGCTGGCGTCGAGCCGACTGCTCGGCCCCGGGCCCTGGGAGTTCGAGGCGCAGCCCGACGGGCGCATCGAAGCCACGGCCCTGCTCGAGCGCGATGCCGCAGCAGATCTCACCGCGCGACTGCGCGGCGTCGGCCTTGGGGGCAGCCTGCTCAACATCAAGGTCACGCCGACGCTCAATCGAAGAGAGCTCCGCAAAGCCCACAGCGAAGAGGCCCGCCGCTATCGTCAAGGCAGCCCCGGCTTCAGCAAGCGCGCCGCCCGGCTTGACGACGAGGGCAAGACCTCGCTGACCCCAGAAGCGTTGGCGCTGGAGTTGGGCGAACGTGCCGGCGGCGTCCACGTCATCGACGCCTGCGCCGGCGCGGGCGGCAACGCCATCGGGTTCGCGCGCGCCGGCTGCACCGTGACCGCCATCGAGATCGATCCGGCCCGCCTGGCCATGGCCAGGCACAACGCGAGCCTCTACGGCGTCGCCCATCGGATCGAGTTCATCGCAGGCGACGCAACGGCCATTGTGCCGGGCCGCAAAGCCGACCTGATGTTCATCGATCCCCCCTGGGGGGCGCGCTACAACAAAGAGCGGGTCGTCCTGCAAGATCTGCCGCCCTGTGAAGCGGTGCTCGAGAGCGCCCGTCACATCGCGCGGCGATGGATCAAGGCGCCGCCGTCATTTGATCCCGCCACCCTGCCCGGCTACGAGGCCACCGCCGTTTTTGGGGTGGGTCAGGGTGACGACCGACGGGTGAAGTTCTTGCTGCTCGAGGGTCCGCGCGCCGATCCCAACTGAACAGGTCTGCGCACCCGCAAGGCCGCCCCGAAGATCATGTCTCGCTGGTGTGTCAGCCGTGACTCTTCGCGTGGGCCGCGAGCACTGACTCCACCTTCTCGAGCGCCTCGCGCACGCGCTTGGCGATCCCACCGGGCGGGTCGTTCGAGACCGGCGCCAGCCGCGTATGGGCGGTGCACACATGTCGCACCGTCTCGCACCGCGCGATGAACGTTTGGGCCCAAGCCCGAAACTCATCCACCGCCCCGGCCCGTCGCTGCAGCACCTTGGCCAGCGTCGGATGAAACGCCAGGCGGTTGCCCAACAAGAACGGCAACCAGTTGAGGGTGTCGTCGACGTGCAGCGTCCCGCTCTCGCGGTGAAACGCCAGCACCGAGGCGAAGTGCAGCTTTTCGTCTTTGGGGATGAAGTCGACGCCCGCCGGGACCATGAAGTCGAAGTCGTCGGCGAAGATCTCAGCGAACGCGGCGCTCTCGGTGCGCTCCGGCGCCCAGTCGATCGTGGGAAACAGCGCGAGATGACGGGCGGTGCCGTACATGCGCGCCTGGGGAAACATCGCCGCGATCGCCTCGACATGCAGAGTGTGAAACGGATGCAGGTTGAGCACGGCCTCGATGGCGGCGCCGCCATCGGTCAGCGCGCGCACCCGAGCGGCGGTTTCGCTGTCGAGGGTGTAGCTGTCGAGCAGCACGAAGCGGCCCGACTTGAGGCGTACCAGCGAGGCCTGCGTGCCGAGGTTGACCAAGCCGAGAATGCGGTAGGTGCCGCGGATATTCCAAAAGTCGGCGGTGATTTGCTGGATCGAATCGGCCATGACGCGTCCTTGATGAATCGGGTTCGTGAAGGGTGATGCAGTGGGCTCCGCCGTCGGTCGATGCACAAGCGCTGCCGGCCGGTTCATCGATCGCCAGTCTACGCGTGATCAACACGCAATGCGGTCCAACGTGCGTTGCATCGCGCAGTTGGCCGACATCGACGGCATTGGGTACACTCAGGCGATGCGAATGATGTCGATCGTGGCCTGCTTTGCCGCAACCCTACCCGCTGTCGCCCAGGCCGACGCGCGGACGAGCGCTCAGGGCGAATACGCCAAAGGCACGGCCGCCTTTCAAGCCCGCGACTACCCGCGGGCGCTTGCGCGCTTCGAGAAGGCCTTTAAGCTGGACTCATCGCCGGTCCTGCTCTTCAACATCGCGCGCTGCCACGAAGAGATGGGCGACGTTGCCCAGGCGCGCGACAACTTCCGCGCCTATCTTGAGCGCGTGCCGGACGCCGCGGATCGGGCCGACGTCGAGCGGCGCATTCGCGTGATGCAGGCGGTCGCGTTGCGATCGACGCCACCCCCGCCCGTGGCGCCGCGATCGGAACCGCCCCGATCGGCACCGCCCCGACCGGCACCGCCCCCCGATCCGCCATATTTGGCGTGGGGCGTGATGGCCGGGGGCGTCGTGGCGACGGGAGTCGGCCTCTATCTGGGCTTGCACGCGGCTGACGCTGAGACGCAGTACACGGCCGAGCTGCGTGATGCAGCGCGCAAGCGCCGACTCGGTGATGACGCAGAGTCGGCCGCGCTGCGCGCAAACGTCGCCTTCGGCATCGGCGGCGCTTTGCTGGTCGGCGGCGCGGTGCTCTGGTGGCTCGGCGCCGCCGACGCGCCGGTCCAGGTGGGCGTGTCTCCCGACGGCGTCGGCGTATCTGGCCAATTTTAGCAAACTGACCGCAGCCAAGCTGACCACACGCAAACTGACCACACGCAAACTGACCACACACAAGCTGACCACACGCAAACTGACCACACGCAAACTGACCACACGCAAACTGACCACACG
>JBNMOZ010000076.1:0-14366 GCA_051276005.1 Bradymonadia bacterium
ACGCGCCCGCTGGTGACGCGCCCGCTGGTGACGCGCCCGCTGGTGACGCGCCCGCTGGTGACGCGCCCGCTGGTGACGCGCCCGCTGGTGACGCGCCCGCTGGTGACGCGCCCGCTGGTGACGCGCCTGCGGCTGATGCGCCTGCTGGTGATGCACCCGCGGCTGATGCGCCTGCGGCTGATGCGCCTGCGGCTGATGCGCCTGCAGTTGGTGCGCCCGCTGGTGATGCGCCTGCAGCTGATGCGAAGCCCGCAGGTGAAGCAAAGCCGCAAGGCTGATAGTCTGGTATCGAATCAGGGAGGATCAAAACATGAAGACGTGGACCATCGGACTCTTCGTGGCGGTTATGGGCTTTGCCGTGTCGGCTCAGGCACAGGACAAAGGCGACGTGAAGACGAAGTTCTATAACTTCGACGATCTGCTCATCGACGGGCAGTACAAGAAGCCTGAGGTGCTCTACACCGACGCGCGACAGAAGGTGAAGTTTGCGCGCCTGCTCAAGCTCAAGAAGGATTTCCTGCCGCGCCTGAAGGCGACGGCGAAGGACGCCAGCCTTCGATAGTGGGCGCCCCAGGCGTCGTCAGTCGACGGCGCCTGGTTCTCTTTTCGACCCGGCCGACGCTGACTGTTTGGCCGCATCCCTTTGAACATGACCTATGCGAACGGCCATTCGTGGTTTGAGCGCTGATCGACCGAGAAACTTCGGACGATCTGACGTGAGGGTCTCGTAGTCCCCTCGACTGGCGTCACTGGCGCAAGTCCGGCCCGCTGAGCTGATCTGACATGTAGGTGTCAGCGTGAGCGGCTCGATGTTTGACCGTCGGGTGAGGATGGATTCGCAGGGTGCTTGCGGGTCCAAGTTTCGCGCCCCTATAATCGCTACGCTCTCGCGACACTCCGCCGAGAGGCCCCGGCCGTTTGGGAGACCCACGTCCATGAGGATCGTCTGCGACAACTGCGCCGCGAAATATCAAATCAGCGATGAGAAGGTCCGTAACAAGGTCTTCAAGATCCGGTGCAAGCGCTGCGCGCATGTCATTGTGGTTCGCGCCAACGAACAAGGTGAGCGTGCTGAGGCACCGGTGCAAGCCGCTGTCGCGCCGGTTGAGGCTGAGCCCGCTGTGGCGCAGGCAGCTGCTGGTGCCGTCTGGTACGTCGTCGTCAATCGCGAACAGGTTGGCCCGCTGACACCCGATCAAGTGCTCGCGCACTTTGAGCGGGGTGATGTCGATGCCGACACATTCACGTGGGCCGAAGGCATGGCGGACTGGGTCCGCCTGGCGACGATCCCCGAGTTTGCGGACCATGTCGCGGCAGCCGCGCCTGCCCCGGCTGATCCGGCTCCGACTCAACAAGTCGCGACCGACCAGAGCGCGTCCGATCAGGGCGCGACCGCAGCGGTTGCTGCGCCGGCCGCTCAGGCGTCGGCGTCGCTGTTTGACGACGGTGGCGACGATGACGATGTCATCGCTTCTAACAACCAAAGTGAGGGCCTCTTTGGAGACTCGAACGATGATGGCTTCGAAGGCGGCGGGCCGCGCGTCAGCAGCAGCCAGCAGCTGCGCAACCAGCGCAACGAAAACTCGGTGCTCTTCAGCTTGGACAGCCTCTCGGCTGACCCCGAGCCTGCGCGCGCGGTTGGCATGGTCACCAGCACGGGCGGCTCTGACGCTTCGGGGCTGATCGATATTTCGGCGTTGGGCGCTGGTGGCGCGCTGGGCGCGCCGGTGGCCGCAGCTGACCTCGATGATGCCTTCGGTGGTGCGACCGGCGGCGCTGCGGTCTTCGCGCCCGTTGCCGCTTCGCCCGCTGGCCCGATGCCGACGTATGTTACGCGCCCGACAAGCGGCGGTGGCAAGATCGCGATCTACGCGGTGCTCGCACTGCTCGTGCTGGGTGGCGGTGGCTTCGCGGCTTGGTACTTTACTCGCGAAGCAGGTCCCGAGGGCGGCCAGACGCCGGCGAGCGTCGCCGCGGCGAACGCCGCGAGCGCGGCAAGCGGCCCCTCAACGGTCGCAATTGGTACACCCGCTACGGCGGCGCCTGTACCGGGTGTTGCGCCGGCGACGTCGGCCGGCTCGGTCGCATCGGCGGCCGCACCGGACACTGGTGCGGCAGCGCCTGAGAGCCTCGCGGTTGCGCCGAAGGCGACACGCTCCGCAAGGAAGACGCCCGCGCGTCGACGCACAGCGCGCACTTCGGCGCGTCCGAAGGCGCCTGCAAAGAAGCCTTCTGCCTCACCGCGGACGTCTGCGCCCAGGCGTGCAGCGAAGCCGGCGAAGCCGTCGAAGAGCGCTTCCGAAGTCGACAACCTGCTCGACGGCCTCGGCGGTGGTGGCAAGCCTGCCGGTGGCAAGCCGGCGCAGCGACAGCCGGCCGCAGCCGCCGGTGGCGATCCGACGCTGCCCGACAAGCTGTCTAAGTCGCAGATCCTGCGGGTCGTGCGTACGAATGCCAGTAAGATCAGCGGCTGCAAGAGCCGCGATCCCGGCGCCAGCGGCACCATCAAGGTGGTCATGATCATTGGCAAGAGCGGCAGGGTCAACAGCGCCAAGGCGGGCGGGCCCTTCGCGGGCACACCGGTCGGCAGCTGTGTCGAGGGCAAGGTCAAGGGCTTCCGCTTCCCGCAGTTCGGTGGCGACGATATGCGCATCAACATGCCTTTCCGGCTGTAGCCCGCTTCGAGGTCTAAGTGACCTCTTGAGGCGCGCGGTGGCTCGACCCCACCCGATATTCATCCCTCATCACGACATCGTTGGCCTGTGTGCGAAGCGCACCGGACGGGTCCGCGTCCAGTTGCATGGCTCGCGGGTGGAAAACCACCGGGGGCCGGAGGCGACGCGGGCAGCGGTCTGTGCTGCGCCGCTCACAGTCGTTGAGGCTGTATGCCCCGACGGTACGGGCAGCGGCTGCCTCGCTGCGGTGGTCTGTCGTTGGAGCGTGCACCCGTGTTGGCGAGCCTCCTTCGATGAGCGCTGGGGCGCGCGGGCCGTCGCTGGGTTGGGCGCGCGTCGTGACGTACCGTCAGGGTGCAGCGCCTGCAGACGGGCCTGCTTCGCTGAGCCCTTGGTCGCGCGGGGCGGTGCTGCCTTGGGCGTGGGTGGTGACGTACCGTCAGCGTGCAGCGCTTGCAGGCGAGCCTGCTTCGCTGAGCGCGGGGGTCTGCCGACCGGTGTTCGCGCTTGGGTGGTGGCGTCAGCTTGCAGCGCACAGCGCTGGCAGACGGGCCTGCTTCGCTGAGCGCTTGGGGGGGGGGCGGCGTGCGGACCGGTGCTGGGTGTTCGGGCTTGGGTGGCGTCGAGCGTTCGGGCTTGGGTGGCGTCGAGCCCTCGGCCGGGAGGCTGCGGTGTCGGCGGTTGACGCGACCCGCTGGCGCCGTCGGCTCAGCGCTGGGGCGGGATGGCGTCCAGGTCGAGCTGCCGCAGCGCCTCGCGGATAAGCAAAGACTTGTTCGCGCGGGTGTGTCCCCGGCGCTTGAGCTCATCGACCAAGCCTTGCAGGCGCTCGATGTCATCGGTGTATAGGCTGATCGAGATCACTTTGTAGTGCGTGGGCCGCCGCTTGGGGGGCGCCTTCTTAGCAGGCGTGGGGGGCTCAGCGGCGCCCGGGGGGCGCGTCCGACGGGGGGAGAAGAACTCATCGATGGCAGAGTCGTCATCAAAGAGTTCACCGATGTGCCCGCCCGCCTCACGGCGTCTCTTGTCACGCCTGTCCGACGCCAACGGCAGTCTCCTTTGCTGCGGGTGGAGCAGGTTGTCGAGCCGGCGTGCCGCACACCTCGATGATGCGCTTGACCAGCGCTCGGTAGTCTTCGGCGCCGTGCGATTTCGGGGCGTACTCGAAGATTGTCTGCTTGTGGCTGGGGGCTTCCTTGAGGCGCGTATTGACCCGAATGGGGGGCAGCACCTTCTCGCGGAAGTAGGCCTGAAGCGTGTTGATGGCTTCTTGGCTTATACGCGTACGCTTGTCGTAGAAGGTCGGGACCACGCCCAGCACGTCGACCGGATGCAGCAGCAGCTCGTTGACCTTCTTGAGGGTGCGCAGCACCTGCTTGACGCCCACCAGAGACAGGTAGTCGCACGACACCGGGATGATGATGTGGTTGGCGTAGGTCAGCGCGTTCTGGTTGAGCACCGACAGGCTCGGCGCACAGTCCAGGATGACGAAGTCGTAGTTGGTCATGCTCTCAAGGCGCTGCTTGAGCACCCGATAGCGCTCACGCATGTTGATCAGCTTGACCTCGGCCTGCGCCAGGCTCGTGTTGCTGATGATCGCGTCAAGGTTGGGGGCGACGTTGAGCACGCAGTCGGCAGGATGGGCACCCTCGACGAGGATGTTGAACATCGTATTGCGGGCGCTCAACCCCAATGAAACTGCGACGTTGCCCTGGGCGTCCAGATCGAGCAGGAGAACACGATAGCCCGCATCGGCGAGGCCGGCAGCGACGTTCACGCTGGTCGTCGTCTTGCCCGTGCCGCCCTTTTGGTTGAGGATCGCGATGCGCTTCATGGCGCTCTGGCGAGCCTTGACTTGGTTCATCTCGCCATCGCGACAGGACGACGTGCAGTACAGCCGGGTCGTGCCATCGACCTGCGCCTGCTGATAGGCGAACTGTATGCGAAAGCGCGTGTCGCAAACCGAGCAGGTGCGCATCGAGTCGGCAAAAAGATGTGCCTCGTGGCACTTCTGGCTGCAGAACGACAGCGAGGTGTCATCGGAGCGCTGTACCTGGAAGGCAAAGCGGGGGGTGAACTCGGTCGCGCAGACCGAACATGGGAAACTGGTCGACATGAGGGCGCTTCCACGGGGTCTCATCGTATGCAGTGCCAAGAGCAGGCCGCACCATAAGTCAGCTTGTAGGACGCCAACGCCAGCCCTGTCAATGGGATCTCCGAATGGGATTTCGATTCGGATGTCGGTACGCCGACTCTGATGGGTGCGAGATGAGTTCGATGAGATTCCAGGGCTGTGCTGGGGCGGCAGTCAGCCCGACAGACGCGCGCTACTGGGTGTCAGGGAAGACGTAGCAGACACTCAATTCGCCCTCCGCCGTCACCCGCATGAGCACGTGATCGTCGCCTGGCGCGGTGTCGCGATCCTTGCCAGCGTCCTTTCGGTCGGTGCGATACAGACCAAAGGTGCCGACGCGCTCGATGAGACGTTCGACGGTCTCGTCGGCAGGCAGGTTGTCGCGACGGCCCGACGAGATGACCGCGAACTGGCGCACGCTGTTCGTCGCCGGCGGAAAGATCACGTCGAGCAGGGGATCTGTGTTGGTGCCCACGCCGCCGTGATGGCCGGCTTTGAGCACATTGGCCTGCAGGTTACTGCCATGCTCGGCGACGAGCTGCAGGTCGAGTTCGGCCTCGGAGTCGCCGGTCAGCAGCAGCTTGACACCGCGGTATTCCACCTTCAGCACGACGGATGCGTTGTTGTCGCGATCGGCGTCGGCGTTGGCGGCCAGCAGCGTGACGACCGTGTCGAAGCCCCACAGCCGGGTGCGTCGATCGCCGCTGGCGCGCAGATCGATCCCGGTCTCGAGCGCGGGGCGCAGGTCTTGGCTGCCCTCGCTCTCGATGGCGCGTCGCAGCGCCTGGTAGGTGACCGCGTCGGTCTCAACGCCCGGGTCGATGACCGCGTCGACGATGTACTCCTGCACGATGCGCCAGGCCCCGCCGTAATGGTCTTTGTCGGGGTGGGTGAGCACCAGGTAGTCAAAGCGGTTGCCGGCCGTCCAGCCGTTGGTCGAGAGGAAGTCGATGAGCGCGCCGACCCCGTCGACCTGTCCGGGGGCCGTCGGGTTGACCCCGATGCCGCATTCGCTCACCCGCCCGCCGAGGGGGGCATAGGGCTTGTCGATTCGGCAGTCACCGGCGTCGATCAAGATGTCTTTCGCGTCGACGCCGACGGTGCCCGGCGTGCGAATCCACGTCGCGTCGCCCTGGCCGACGTCGATGAACGCGACCCATAGATCGGTGCGCTCGAACGCTTGAGATTCATTGCGAAAGTCGCTGACCTCGTCGGCGGTGCATACGCGCGTGGCAGACCGCGGTGACAGGGGCGGGTTGGTGGTATCGGGGCACCCGGAGAGGCCGGTCAGCGCCAGCAAGGCCATCGCGCGTCGCAACATGACTCGGGCTCCGTGGATCAGGGACACAGGTTGGGCGCGCCAATGGTGTTTGGCGACTGGCGAAAGTCGATGCCGTTGTCGTTGGTATCGTTGCCGTCGGGGCAGCGGCTCAGCCCCGAGTCTTCGGCGTCATCGGGTGCGGGCGTGCCTTCTGTCCAGCCATCGATGGGGCCTTCATAGCTCATCGAGTCGGTGACGGTGCCGCTGACATGCATGATGCGCAGGCCGTCAGGACCGTTCTGCGGCGAGAAGGGCAGCACGCCTGAGACCACCCCGTCGGGCAGGCTGGCGAGCAACGCGGGCGCAGCGAGCACCAGCAGGCGACCGGGGGCCAAGGGGCCAGGCATCGCCGCGTCCAGGCCGATGGTCTGGTAGATCTGACCGTTGCTGCCGTTGACGAACTCAAGGGTGTACTCGGCGAGGACGGCGTCTTGGAGGCCGTTGTTGCGGATCTCGATGTACTCTTCGGTGTCGCTGCCGGGTTCTTCGACCTCGACCTCGTTGATCACGAGCGCGACGGGATCGCCGGGGGGCATGCCGCCCATACCGCCTTCGCCGCCCATGCCGCCGCCTTCGCCGCCCATGCCGCCGCCTTCGCCGCCCATGCCCATGGGGCAGTCGTTGGCGCCGCCGGGCGTCGGCATGGCGTTGATGGCGAAGTCGGCCGCGTTGTCGTCGGTGTCGTCACCGTCGGCGCAGCGTCCGGTGCTGAAGGTGTCGTTATTGTCGACGATGGCGCTGGGCGTGCCTTCGGTGGCGCCGGCCGACGTGCCCTCCCAGCTGACGCCGTCGAGGGTGTCGCCGTTTGCGTGGCGCAGATAGACGCCGTCGCTGGGGCCGTTTTGGATGCTGCTGTCGAGCGCCTGGCTGATGGCGCCAGCGGGCAACGCGGCGATCACCTCGGCGGCGCCCAGCACGAAGTAGCCGCCGGCCGCGAGCTGACCCCGCAGGGCGATCTCGTTGATGATCGCGCCGTCGATGTTATTGGTCAGCACGAGGGTGTAGTTCGACAGGTCGGCCGATTCGGCGTCGGCGTTGTAGAGCTCGATGAACTCTGCGGTGTCGGTGCTGGGCTGGTCGTAGTCGACCTCGTTGATGACGAGCGCGCGCGGATCCTCGGGCTCGCCGCCGCCCATGCCGCCTTCGCCGCCGCCCGCGCCGCCCATGCCGCCGTCTTGGCAGGCGTTGACGTAGGTGCCGCCGTTGGCGCAGCGCCCAGGTGATGAGGGTGTACCGGCGACGTCCATGTGATTGGCGGGCTGGCCACTGAGGGGCGGGTTGCCGGTGACGCTCACGCCGTCCGCGTCGAGATCGGGCCCACCCGCGAAGGTGTTGAGCAACACGTCGCCCGCGGTGCGCACCTCGAACTTGAACTCGGCGCTGTTGGTGAACCCGTAGCTGCGCGTCTCGAAGGTGGGCGGGGCCGCCGGATCGGCCGACCAGATCCAGTCTTCAGCGCTCTTGAACATCGCGACGGCGGTGCCGGCCGGCAGGCAGCCGCCGGTGAAGAGGACGCGCTCTTTGAGATCGTCGGGCTTGCTGCCCAGGATCTTGATGCCGCGCACCGAGAGCGGCTCGTCGGTGGCGTTGACCAGCTCGATGAACTCGTTCTCATCGTCGGGCGCGACGCCGTCGATCATGACCTCGTCGATGATCAGCTCGCCGGGCAGGGCGAGGCGGCAATCTTCACCGCCCCCTCCGCCGCCGACGCCATCACCCCCGGCACCCGCCCCGCCGTCGAGCTGGCTGCCCGGCACGCAGCTGCAGATACCCTCAGCTACGCAGAGCGCCACCTCGCCGGTGTTGCAGGCCTTGTCGCATGGCTCGCCCGTTGGGCACTCGTCGGCCGAGCAGCCGACCAGCCCCATCATCAAACCTGCGAATAGCAACCGTCCGCGTGTCATGGCGTTCCCCCCCAGAAAACGAATGAATCGATCCACCGTCATCGAACGATGGGTGCCGGTGCAAATACCTGCGCCGACCTTACTTCTCGCCGGTGATCATGCGCGAAAAGCGGCCGCCGCTCAGGGCGTCGAGCTCGGCGGTGAGCTGGGCAATTTTCAGCTCAGCGAGGGCCCGCGCGCCGGCCTCGGCGGGGGGCGAGAGCAGCAGGTCGAGCTGGGCACGACGCCGCTCGAAGTACAGCTGAGTGACCAGCTGCAGCAGCTTCTGGCGCTCCTTCGCCGCGAAGCGGTTCTCTCGCACCACGGCCGGCTCGTTGCGCGAGAACACCAGATCGCCGAGCTCCCAGCGCGCCTGACCGGTCAGCTGCAACAGCTCGTACTTGGTCTCGGTGGCCGAGACCTTCTCAGCCAGCGAGCGGTTGGTGTCGTCGAGCGAGAAGCTGGTCACGCCGCGGTTGACGTCATCGCTGTCTTGGGTGACCCGGATCGTGACCTGCGGCAGCAGGCCGCGGGTGCGGGTGCGGCTGCGCATGTTGTCGAAGATCTCGGGATGCAGCTGGGCATAGTCGAGGGCTGCGCGCTGCACCTGGTTGACGTTGGGCTCGGCGTCGAAGCGCTGAAGCAGCTCCTGCGCCTTCGCGTTGGGCGCCTGCGCGACAGCGGGTGCGGCCAGCAGCGCGGTCAGCGCCACGGCCAAAGACACGACCATCGAAAGGCTCTTCAGGGCACGCATATCGGCCTCCTCAACGCGCAGACTCGAGGGCGCGGGACCACACGCCACCGGTATAGGCATCGATCCGGGCGTCCAGCGCTTCAAGGCGCAGGACGTCGCGGGGATCGACGTTGGATTGCCTGAGGAACAGGCGGTACATCAGGCGCATTCGCTCGCGATACAGGCGGCGAAGGCTCAAATAAAGAGTGTGTCGGTCGCGCCGAATCTGGGTGCGATCGTTGGCGGCGAGATCGAGCTCGCTGATGACGATGTCGTCAGTCGCGACCAGGTCATCGTCGAGCAGCAGCACGCTGACGCCGGGCAGCGCGTCGGCGTTGACGACGACCTCGTCGAACGCATCGTCGGTCGGCACCGCGTCGACGGCCTCACCATCGGCGGCCACAACATCGAGGTCGTCGACGACATCATCGGCATCATCGACATCATCGACATTGTCGCCCGCGGGGCCCGCGAACAGCTGCGCCAGCGCGCCCATGTCGACGCGCCACCAGACGCTGAGCTGGAAGTAGTCGCGCGGCAGGGTGACGACCTGGGGCGCACCACCCAAGAAGGTGGGATTGCGCTCTTGGCGCCCCGGCCAGGTGCCGTACGTCAGGAAGACAGCCGGCAGCAGCATTCGCCACATAGGCCGCCTGCCGAAGCTGTTGGAGGCGCGATCGACGGCCAGCGTCTTTTGGGCGGCGTCGTAGGCCACCGGCCATGACGGCAGGCGGCGAAGCTGGCGCTGGAAGCCCTCGACGGCCGTCGCGGTCATCAGGTCGTGGTCGCGTGGGCCCAGCAGGAACACGCCGTCGGACGTCGCGCCCCAGAGGCCGGCGCGGGTCATAGCGGCGTCGGTGAAGCGCATGTCGGTCAGCCAGGGTGCTTGATGCATCGTCCAGCGCGCGCAGGACTGGTCGCTGGCGTAGATGGCCTGCTCGCCGACCGCGATGAGCACGGCGTCGGTGCTGATCAGGCGCATGGGCATCTCGGGCAGGCGGCGGCAGAGCGTCCACGCCTCGCCCTCGCGGCGATAGATCGCGAGGTCGGTCGCGACGAAGAGCACCTGACCACCGCTCGCGATCTGGCGGGGGGTGCCTGTGGGCGGGGCGATTCGGCGCGGGCCGACTTGGGCGTCGTCCCACCAGCTGGTGCCCTCGGCGATGAACGCCGCGCGACCGTCTACGCGGGCCAGCGATTGTGCGATGAACTGTCGCCAGGGCTCGGCGCGGCCATCTTTGAGTTGCCGCGCGCCGGTGGGCCCGATGAGCAGCACCTCGGTGCGGGTCTGCAGCACATCGAGCACAGGCGCGACGTCGGTGATCGGTCCCTCGACGCCCTTGGCGGTGGCCTTGAACAAGCCGCCGCCGGTCGCGATCCAGACCCCGTCATCAGCCGTCGCGACGCGGTGAACCGCGTAGATGCTGTCGGGGTCGGGGTCGGCCTCAGTGGTGTACGCCTCGAAGACGCCCAGGATGATGTCGAGGGCGCCGTCGCCTTCGGGTCGTTCGTTGTCGAGGCCGAAATAGGGCACGAGGGCCTGGTTGAGCTCGACGCGGGCGGTCTCAAGGAAGGCAGGCGGGAAGTCGCCGCTGATGCGGGTGCCGTCGAAGGGATCGTAGCTGACCTCGGGGGTGTAGCGACCGGCCGGCTTCCAAGCCTCGCCGGGCACGAGGCGATAGACGACGCCTTGCCCCGCGGCGTAGAGCGCGCCGTCACCGCCGGTCGCGATGCCTTGAATCGGGCGCTCGCCAGCGGGCCCCTCGGTCGGGATCCACGTGCCGGGCCCCAAAGGTGGCCCGTCGACAGACGGCGCTGCGATAGGCAGCGCGTCTACAGGCAGCACGTCCACGGGCACAGCGTCAGGGGGCAGCGCCGCCAGGCTCGCGTACATAAATATCGAGAGGGCGCCGAGCATTCGGGGATCGTTCTACCCGTTTGAAAGGGCAGGGGCAATCGCTCATCCACCACGAGTTGAAGCTGCCACGCGCCAATGCTGGGCGGGGCTCTGGTCGAGCGCGGTGCTGCAGGCGCGTTGTGATCGGGCTGCGGCGCCGGGCGATCAGGGCGCGGGGGAGACCAGCAGGTCTTGTTCGAACACGCCGAATCCGCCCCGCCCATCGCGGATGATCGCGTAGAGGCGGATTGTGCCGGGCTCTTCGGGCAACGTGAACTCGTTGTCTTGCAGCTCGCCAGCGGTGCGCTCGAACTTGAACTCGCCGGCCGTGGCGTACCACGAGACCAAGATCTCTTCTTGCGTGGTGTCGACCTGGGGCGTGCCGTCGGCGTCTCGGACGATGTTGCCGTCCGAGTCGATCCGAATCTTGGGGTAGTCGTCAGCCGCGCTCGCGCTGACGTTGGCGGTGATCCGGACGACCTCTTTGGGCTCAAGGATCGGCTGGCCGCCGCTGGGCGCGGTGAACGTGAGGCCATCGAGCGTGGGGTTGACCGTATTGCGGCCGTCGAAGTCGCGGGCGGTGATCACCTTGACGGTGTCGACCCGCCGCACGCCCTGCAAGCCGCTGTAGAGCTTGACGTAGACGTTCCAGCCCTGGGCGAGCGTGACCTCTTCGCGGGTCTGGTTGCGGCAGACGCCGTCGGGCGACACCGCCGCGCAGATGACCACCAGGGCCTCAACGCCGACCCCGCCGACGGTGGCCATGTCGATGGAGATCTCGGGCCCTTCGGTGCGCACGAAGCGGGGCGTGAAGGCGGTGGGCAGCTGATCGAGAGACACGCCCAGCTCGGCCAGGCGCGCGATGAGCTCGGGCAGTCGGGCTTGCAACTCGGGCGGCAGGTCTTCGAGCGACCCCATCATCATGTCGGCGCCGCCCAGCGACTCGAACGGATCGAGGCAGGCGTAGCCCACGATCGAGCCCAGGCTGAAGGGGCAGATCTCCCAGACATAGAAGCGCTCGCCCGACTCAGCCGTCGGATCAACGTCGGCGGGCACATGATCGATGACCGTCAGCGTGACCACGTCATCGGGCGCCGGCTGGGGGATGTCGGCCATCACCGCGAGCACGCGGTATTGGGTCAGCTCGCTGCGCTTGGAGAGGTCCATATCGCCGCAGCCGGTGGCCAGGAGGCCGAAGAGACCCGCGGCCGCGAGCACGATGGGACAGCGGGAAACGCGCATCAGTACTCCCCCCGGATGCCAAAGGACGGGATGATCGGCAGGCCCGTCACCGCGGTCGTCTGGGTCGAGTCGTAGTTGTAGATGGTGTTCTCAGGGTTGGACTGGTTGTACAGGTTCTGGATCTCGAGGTAGGCCGTCAAGATCCAGGTGTCGTAGGTCCACTTGCGGTCGACGCGCACGTCGAGCTGGTGGAAGTTGTCGAGGCGCCGCGAGTTCGTCGCGCCCGGATACGGCACGTAGACGTCGGTGTCGACGGCATAGACGGCGCCGTTGCGCGGGGTCTGCGGGTTGCCGGTGACAAAGCGCCAGCGGGCGCCGACCTCCCAGCTGGTGGCCAGCTTGTAGTTCACGATGGCCGTCAGAATGTGGGTCTGGTCGAAGGAGAACAGGCGGTAGTCACTGTCGCCGGCGTCCTTTCGCTCCGAGCGCATCAGCGTGTAGCTGATCCAGCCGAAGAAGCGCTCCTTGAGGTTGTGCCGCAGCAGCAGCTCCATGCCGTAGACGCGCCCCGTGCCGCTGTTGTTGAGCGAGATCTGCGGATCGTCGATCGGGCTGACCGAGTTGTACAGGTGCTTGTAGAAGCCGACGACGTCGAGCTCGACGAGCTCTGAGAGCTGCTGCTCGACGCCGGCCGAGACATGCAGGCTCCGCTCAAGCTCGATGTCGGGGTTGCCGAAGGTGCTGTCGCTCTCGTCGGGGCTGGGGCGCTGCGAGTACAGCCCGATGCCGCCCTTGACGGTCGTCCATGCGCGGTCGTCGGCGTCTTTGACGACGTCGTAGCGCAGGGCCAGGCGCGGGTCGAAGGCGACGTCGTTGAGGGCGTAGTTGTAGTCGAGCCGCATCGACGGCACGGCCAGCAGATCGCCGAACTTGAGCTCGGCCTCGACCCAGGGTGAGGGGTCGAAGAAGTTGAACGGCCGGTCGATGCGCAGGATCTCTCGGGTCGACAGCGGCGGCGGCTGCTCACCTTCACGCGGCGGGCTGGGCGCGCGAATCTCGATGTCGCCGATGGCCGACTCCACGTCGAGGCCGACGCGCAGCTTGAACTGCTTGCCCCAGCGCACCTCGACCTCTTCGCGCACCGTGGTGATCAGCGAGTTGATCTCGAAGAACAGGTCGGGGCCGCCGGCGAAGAACAGGCGGTTCTTGCCCACGGCGACCGAGAACTCATGGTCGATGTCGTCGCTGATGCGCGCGTTCCACGCGAGGTAGAGGCGATAGAAGCTCGTCTCGTTGCGGAAGGATCCGCGGATGCTCGGATCGTTGCCCACGGGCTGGTCGAGCAAGAACTGCAACGCGTCATCTGAGCCAAAGAAGTAGGCCCGCACGCGATTGTCTTTGACCTTGAGATCGTACAGGGCCTGATAGTCGTAATACCTTGGGGCCACAGCGAAATCGACGTTCGCGTCATCGGGCAGCACGGCCGGCAGGATGGCGTCGATGTAGCTGCGACGGCCTGACAGAGCAAAGGTGGCGCCCGCGTGCAGCGGGCCTTCGAGCAGGAAGCCTGCGTCGAAGATGTCGGCCTCGACGCGGGCGTGCAGGCGGTCGTCTTTGGGGCGTCGGATGCGCGCGTCGACGATGCCGCCGGCCAGGCGCCCGTACTCGGCGCCGAAGTTGCCGGGGTAGAAGTCGATGCTCTCGAGCAGCTCGCTGGGGAACACGCTGCGCAGGCCGCCGAAGTGGAAGATGATCGGCACGAAGTGGCGGTTGATGAACGAGCCGGAGTCGCCCGGGTTGCTGCCGCGCACGATCAGGCCGCCGCCGCCAAACGGGATGCGGGCGACGCCGGGCAGGTTTTGCACCACCTTGAGCGCGTCGCCCTGGGTGCCCGGGATCTTGCGGATCTCTTCCATCGTCAGCGTGCGGCGCGCGACCTCCTTCTTGACCCGGCGGCCGACGACCGTGATCGAGTCGGGGTCGGTGCCGCGCTGCTCGAGGTAGTAGGTCAACTCGGTGAGCTTGCCGGCGACGACGTCCTCTTCGTCTTCGAGGGTGTAGTAGGCGTCGTCATCGACGGTGATGACCGTCTTGCCGACGGGCAGCTTGGCGATGCGGAAGTTGCCTTTGGCGTCCGAGATGGTCTCGGGGCCGCCTTCGATGCGGATCAGGACGCCAGCCAGCGGCTTGCGCGTGCCCTTCTCGAGCAAGATGCCGCCCAGATCGCCGGTGGGCTTCTCTTTGTCGATCTCGACCGCCTTGAGGGTGCTCTCCTGTTTGACCTCGAAGACGTAGCGATAGAGGATTTGGACGGGTTGAGGCTTGCCGTCGATGAGCGCGGCAGTGAACTCGAACTGCATGGCAGCTTCGGTGGCGGCCGTGTCAAAGGCCGCGCCACCCGACTGCGTGATGCCCGCCTCTTCGACGGCGCCTTCAGCGTCGATGGTCAACTGCATGATGACCGTCGCGCCCTTGCCCGCCTCGAACTCGGCGGGCGGGTACACCGCTTCGACGAACGTGGTCATCTTTGGCGGGATGATC